>JANXNM010000326.1 GCA_025354065.1 Synechococcales cyanobacterium 340R_concoct_173_sub
AAAACAACCGGACGCAATCTAACCTTCTTATTTGATCAATATGTCTATCGCGGTGGACATCCTGATTATAAAGTTGAATACAGTTGGGATAATGATTCTAAGCTTGCAAAAGTGGCGGTGACGCAAACGCAGGTGAATGATGGAGAAACAGATGGATTGTTTGATCTGAAGATTCCGATCGGATTCACTACGAACACGGTCAACAAGACGTTCACAGTCCGAATTCACCAGCGTGAACAAGCCTTCTATTTCCCCCTGGAATCCAAACCTGATTTTATGAGCTTTGATGTTGGAAACAATACGCTTAAAACCGTGGAACTTGCCTATCCATTGCCCGAACTCAGTGCTCAACTTGTGCAAGATCCTGATTGTCTTTCTCGTTTGAATGCGGCAGAAGCGATCGCAAAAAAAGGGAATCTCGAAGCACTCAAAACTTTAGAAAAAGCATTGTCTACTGAAGTATTTTGGGGAGTTCGGCTTGAAATAGTCGAGGCGATCGCCACCATTAAACTTGATCAAGTTGGCGCAGTGTTAACCCAAGCGCTTCAAGATCCCGAAGCCCGCGTCCGTCGAGCCGCCATCATTGCCCTCGCCGACCAAAAGACTGCCGCCGCTTACCAATCCGTCAAAGCGATCGTTGAAATGGGAGATCCTAGCTACACGACAGAATCCAGTGCGATCGCCGCTCTCGGAACCTTTGCTATGTCAGGATTGCCCGATGCGCCCGATGAATCAGAAGTCCTAGGGATTTTGAAATCTGTTCTAGAAACGCGGGATGGCTGGAACCAAGTCGTCCGATCGGGTGCAATTTCAGCCCTTAGTAAAATGAAAACCTCTAGTGCCGCTCTAGAACTTCTGCAAACTTATACAAATCCTGCTATTCCACAATCCCTCCGACTAGCGGCTATTCGGGCGTTGGGAGCAATTTCAACGGGTCAAACGGCACCACAGATAGAACAAATCCTAAATCGTTTGCGTGAATTGTCCTGCGATCGTTTCTTCTTTACCCAGCTTGCGGTTATTTCGTCTTTAGGACAAATGGAAACAACCAAAGCCATTCCCCTACTCAACAGTTTTGTGAATCTTCCTGATGGACGAGTCAAACGCATGGCCGAGGAAGCGATTCAGCGAGTCCAAAGCAAGTCCGGTAGCGATGCCTCGGTCAAGCAACTGCGAGAAGAACTCGACAGCCTGAAGAAAAATAATAAAACCTTGACAAGTCGCCTAGAAGCTTTAGAAGCCAAGGGCTAAGGGGTTTTAATCTAAGCGTTAGGAGGCCTTAAACACCATAAAAGGGGGCGATCGTACTGAATCGATCGCCCCCTTTTATGTGATGAAGTCCTAATTTTAAAATAAACAAAACTTTGAATAAAGATTACATTTCTTAATAATAGATGTTACATTTATTAATGAATGACGCTTCATCGCATCCCCACATTTATTTCTTACAGAGTCTTACTCCATGAAACTTAACAAAATTTTGGTCACCGTGTTTAATACGGATCCTAGTTCGAGTGGATTGAACCAGGTTGCTTGGTTGGTATTTCGCGTAGTTGTGAGCATTATGATCGTTCACAATGGGGCGGATAAACTGGGAGATATCCAAGGGTTCTCAACTGCTTATGTTGAAGTGATCGGATTGCCATTCCCAATTTTCTTTAGCTATCTCGCCGCCTTAACTGAGCTGATTGCATCTCCATTATTAGCCTTGGGTTTGCTCACTCGCCCTGCTGCCTTAGGACTATTCGCGACTATGGTCGTTGCCCTTTATCACCATATTTTGGTTGCTGGATTTAGCATTCCTTATTTGGAATTGTCTGGGGTTTATGCATCCTGTTTTCTATTCTTCGGTGTGAATGGTCCAGGTAAGTTTTCTATTGATACCTTAATCTCTAATGCATTGACAAAGCGATCGATCGCCGCCCAATTAAAACAAGAAGAAGTCTTGGAAAACGCATACCAAGCATCTAAGGTCAAAGTTGGGACTGAGAGCTAGAACCTATTGATTGAATTTTTAGATTTATCCAAATTCCCTGTCTTCCTAACTGAGAAGATGGGGAATTTTTGATATGTTAGTTTCTCGCGAGTAAGTATCAAGATTTGAATCTATTTTGTCTCCCCACCGATCGCTTTTGTAATAATAATGAGTATATAGATGCAAAGATTATGATTGGCCGCACTATAATTAGGCTATGTTCTCTAATACATCTATTCACAGACAAAAGCTATATACCAAAGTAAAAACAGCGAGGTTCTTTTAATGAAACCAATGATTTGGCGACCTGAAGATAAGGATAAACAGGTTAATCAATACCTAGAGCACGAAAACCATGCGCCCTATCCCACAATTATTATGTCGGTATTTGGGTTGTTCTGTTTAGCGACCATCGTGATTCTGATTAGTAGTTTTTGATCAGAGCATTTCGACTCGATCGGGCAAAACTTACCCCCCAAGCCCGATCGTATTTATTGGTGACGACTAGTAGTGAACGATCGTGACCCCCTCTTCAAACCGTGTTTTAAATAATTTACAACGATTGATAGTATCTATATACTGTAAGAAGATGCAGGGGTTTGAGGTAAATTTGTCGATCGGTAAAAAATATCGATAAAAATTGGCTTATTTTGCTCAGATCACATTAAACTAGAGCGCATATTTGCATTCGTTTGTATGCTCAATGTTGCATCGTCACCATATCGAGACTACGCGTGTTTGTTAAACGGCTAGATCTGACCAACTTTAAATCTTTCGGGGGCACGACCCAGGTTCCAATTTTGCCTGGGTTCACAGTTATTTCAGGCCCAAATGGTTCTGGAAAGTCAAACCTGCTGGATGCAATTTTGTTTTGTTTGGGGCTAGCTGGGTCTAAGGGAATGCGGGCCGAGCGCTTGCCAGACTTGGTGAATCAGGCTCAGAGTGGACGGGGGCGGACGGTTGAGGCGAGTGTGACGGTGACATTTGACCTGTCTGATGATTTGGACTTGCTTAAAGAAGAGAACATTGATGGCACCGTAACTCAAGCGATCGTTCTGGAAAATAATGAATGGAGTGTGACCCGAAAGCTTCGAGTAACTCAGCAGGGTACTTACACATCAAATTATTTTATTAATGGCCAATCCTGCACACTCACCGAATTACACGAACAACTCAACCGTTTACGGGTTTATCCGGAAGGGTATAACGTTGTATTGCAAGGGGACGTGACGCGAATCATTTCGATGAATCCTCGTGAGCGGCGGGAAATTATTGACGAATTGGCCGGGGTTGCCTCGTTCGATCGCAAAATCGTCCAGGCCCGCGAGAAGCTTGATGCTGTTAAAGATGGTGAAGATCGCTATCGGATTGTTGAACGGGAATTGATGGATCAGCGCGATCGGTTATCGCAGGATCGGACCAAGGCTGAGAAGTACAAAAAGCTGCGGGCTGAAATGCAGCAAAAATCCCAATGGGAAACGGTTTTTAAATTCCAGGAAACTCAGAAAAATGTTGATAAAATTACGGGACAAATTACTCGCAGCGAAACTGAAATTACGACATTGATACTGCAAATTGAAACCGCTGAAACCCAAATCAAAGCTCTCGGCACGGAACTCGATGCATTGAATGCCAAAGTCCGATCGCTAGGTGAAGCCGAACAAATTGCACTTCAATCCCAACTCGCCACTCGTGAAGCTGAACTGCGCCAACTCGATCGCGCAACGTTAGATTTACAAAATACCGACAAAGAAACCCAAGTCACGATCGCTCGCATTCAAACCGAACTGGCCGAGCATACTAATCTACTGGCCCGTGCAACCCAGTCTCAGCAAGCCCTAGAGCAAACCTTAAAAATCGCCCAAACCGATCGCACCTTGGCCCAAGATATTCTCAATTGTGCCCGCGAAGAAGCCAGCCAATCCGCTGCCAGCGCCGAAGCTTGGGTTCAAGAGCAAACGGCCTTACGTCACCAAATTGATACCGTATTGTTAACCTTAGAACCGCAGCGCACAGAACAAGCCCGGTTGCTGGAGCGATCGAGTCAATTGGGGAAACAACTTGAAGATCAAGTGCGATCGCGAGATGGGTTTGCCGTGCAATTGCGCGATCGGCAGGCAGAAAAAGTAAAATTAGCCACCGATTTAACCGTGACGATGCAAGTGGTGCAAACCTTGGCGCAGGAAATTAGTGCGATCGATCAGGAATTACAAATTCAGAAAGATACCGAAACCCGATTGCAAAATGAACAGCGGGAAAAGCAGCGTAAACTCGATAAACTTGAAGCTCAAAAGCACGCCATTCAAGAAGCCCAAGGAACCTTTGCCACCCAACTTATTTTGGGCATGGATTTGTCGGGTGTTCATGGATTAGTTGCGCAACTTGGAAAAGTGACTGCCAAATATCAATTGGCGTTAGAAATTGCTGCCGGGGCACGTCTTGGTCATATGGTTGTCGATGACGATTCCATTGCGGCGGCGGCGATCGAAATTCTGAAAAAACAACGAGCTGGACGGGCGACCTTTTTGCCATTGAATAAGATTCGCGCTCCTCAAATTCCTGATGCCGCCAAACTTAAAACGCTGAATGGTTGTGTTGGGTATGCGATCGATTTGATTGATTGTGATGATAAATATTGGGATGTCTTTGCGTATGTTTTTGGCAGCACAGTTGTCTTTGAATCGATCGATCGTGCCCGTCAAAATATGGGCAAATTCCGAATGGTGACGTTGGATGGTGAATTATTAGAATCCAGTGGTGCCATGACGGGGGGAAGTGTGGGCAAGTCTTCGCTTCACTTTGGATCTGGGCAAGTGCAAGAATCGACTGAAGTGTCTAGTCTTCGGGGACGATTGGCGGAAATCGAGACGGTGTTATTTCGCTGTGAAGATGCGATCGCGCGAGCAACTATTGCCCATCAGAATAAAACAAAACAACTGATTGAAGCTAGACAAAAATATCGTGAATTTGAAATTAATAATACTCAACTGACCAAAGAAATCGATCGGATTAGTGGTCAGTCGGATTCTCTGACTCATCAAGTCACTCAACAAACCATTGAGGGCCAAACTGCCGAAGAACGTCTTGCCTTTTTAAACGAAGAATTGCCCCAACAAGAACATCAAGTTGCTGAGTTACGTGCTGCGCTTGAAGCCTTAGAACAATCTCAAAATCATAGTGAATGGCAAGGAATTCAATCTAGTTTGCGTCTTTTAGAAGCCGACGTTGAGACTAAAGAGAAAGCGCTACGATCGATTGAGCAACAACTTCTCGATTTCAGCAATCAACAAATCCGATCGCAAGAACGCCTCGACCAAGGTAATATCCGTCTCCAAGAACTCCGCGCCCAACAACTCAATTCGCTTCAACAAGTCACTGCGATCGATATTCAAAAAGTCGAAATCCATACTGCCCTCACCGAACTCAAAGCACTTCTCACTGAACTGGATAAAACCCTTGGCGAAGAACGTTACAAACGAGATGCCCTCGATCGGCAATTACGCGAACTCCAAATCCAACGCCAGCAGGCAGATTGGCAACGGGGTAAAACTCAAGAAGCTGTAATATCATTGCGCCAAGATGCCTTGACATTGCGCGAAACCTTAAATGCTCAAGAACAGGAATTGCCTGAACCATTGCCGGAAATTCCTGACGACGCAACGCGAGATTTACCAGCGCTCCAACACGAGATTCGATCGTTACAAAAGCGATTGCAAGCCATGGAACCCGTCAATATGTTGGCCTTGGAAGAGTACGATCGGACCCAAGAGCGTCTACAAGAACTCACGGACAAACTCACGACTCTGGAAGAAGAACGCACTGAACTTCTATTACGGATTGAGAATTTCACGACATTGCGAGTTCGAGCATTCCGCGAAGCTTATGATGTTGTCGATGTGAATTTCCAAGAAATCTTTGCCACACTATCTGAAGGTGACGGTCGCTTACAACTCGAAGATGCACAAGATCCATTCAATGGTGGCCTGAACCTGATCGCCCATCCGAAGGGCAAACAAATCCAACGTCTTGCCTCCATGTCCGGGGGCGAAAAATCTCTGACGGCCCTGAGTTTCATCTTCGCATTGCAACGTTATCGCCCTTCGCCGTTCTATGCGTTTGACGAAGTTGATATGTTTTTGGATGGTGCCAACGTTGAGAAATTAGCCCGGATGATTAAACATCAGGCAACCTTGGCGCAATTTATGGTGGTGAGTTTGCGACGACCCATGATTGAATCGGCCCAGCGCACGATCGGAGTGACTCAAGCACGTGGAGCCTATACTCAAGTCATTGGAATTCAACTTGAACACAGTATTGAGAAAAATGTCGTAGCGAGTTAATGGCGAAATCGATCGGCCTAATGTTTAGCACCTAGTGTTTAGCAATGGATACCAAGCTCTTTATCGTATTGATCTGTAAATCCTAGGACGATCGTTGTTGTTCTAAGGCATCAATCAAACGCATCACCATCCATTCATGACTTTCATCAAGAGATTGCGATCGTTGAAAAATGTGATTTTGCTCTAATTGTGCATACCCACAATAGGCTGCATTGAACATCCGGGCCGAATGGATAATCTCAGATTCACTAAATCCCCAAGGGGTGAGGGCATTGGTATAAATTTGCATAATTCCCTGATACAATTTCGCAAATTCGACATCCTCTAGAGTCATGTGATGGGAAGCTGCGATCGTCAAAAGTTCAGGATAGTCTTTTGCACAGTGACGATAGCTAGAAGCAACGGCCATAAGCTGCTCTCGGCTAGTCATAGTTGGCTTCAATGCAGTATTAGCATACATTAAAAATTGCTGCCAACCATATAAAGCCACCACTCTATGTAAATCATCATTCCCCGTCACATGGTTATACATTGAAGGCGGTTGAATGCCTAACTCTCGTGCCACCCGATTGATGCCGAGTCCTGATTGTCCATCCGATCGCAGCACCGCTATTGCAGCATTTACAATAGCGCTTCGGGTTAATGTCAAACCTTTGGGTCGAGCCATGGGGAAATTGAGAATGATGAATTAAGAATGGTGAGTTTATTTTAAGGGATGATGATCGGAAAGCAACTTTTCAACTCGTGCCCCATCCACTCGTGCGGTCATGCGCTTGTTCTCGTCCACATCTCGAATGGTCTTTGACAAACTCATGGTTGAAGCTAGCGAAAATGTAAATCCTAGGCCTAAATAGCCTTTCATCCAGCCATTAACAGGCAAAAAGAACACCCCGATCGTTACCGCTGAGGTGGATAGAAAAAACGCAGCCCAAGTTTGAAATACCCAGGCAGCACTATGCTCATGAGGCATCGACAAATCCCGCGATCGAGTCATAACAGTATCCTCAGGAAACTAACTAAATTAGTTGAATACGCTTAATCTAATCCAGTTAGTTTTTGTTGTCAAGGCTTACTTCTCGAGTCTTAGCTGTCCAAGACCTGCCGACGGACAACATAGCGCTGAACAACCCTTGGCAAGTCGTCGCGATGACCCATCACAATCAAAATATCGTCGGATTCGAGTCGCTCATGACGTGCTGGATGAATGTACATTTCGCCACTCGCTTTTCGTAATGCCACTACAATGAATGTCCCTTTACCTTGTTCTTCTAGGCCGCCTATGGTCCCATTTATTAAGGGCGAATTCGGAGCGATCGCAACTTCATCCACTTGCACATCTACTCGGGCCAGCAATTCATTTAAAGTACTCCGATCTTCCTCTTGATCTAAGAAATCTAACGTCACCGGATGCATAATCATGTCTGCCATTCGGGTTGCACTAATTGATGCGGGCAAAATCACCTGATCCGCTCCTGCTAATCGCAATTTCTTCTCCGTCGAAGGCAACTCTCCCCGCGCCAAAATCCGCAATTTTGAATTTAATCCTCGTGCCGTCAACGTAATGAATACATTCGTCGCATCATCGGGAAGGACCGTTGCTAAAACATTAGCCCGATCGATTCCCACCGACAACAGCACCTCTTCATCCGTCGCATTTCCGGTTTTTACCAAATATCCATGAGATTCCGCTGCTTCCGTCCGCTCAGCATTGTAGTCAATCACCACAAAGGGAACGCCATTTGCCTCTAGCTTATTTGCCAAAATCCGTCCAATCCGCCCATAGCCACAAACGATCGTATGATGCTCAAGACTTTCGATGCCATAGTTCATTTGTCTTACTCCTAGTGCTTGTTTGAGTTCACCTTCTGCAATGGTTTGAATGATACTTCCGATGATATAGACCGACGACGATGTCCCCGCGACAATGATCATCATAGTGAATATTTTGGCGTGTGGCGTATTGACTGGGCACATTTCACCATACCCTACGCCAAAGATTGTAATCACAACCATATAGAGTGAATTTAACCAACTGCATCCGTCTAGACGATAGCCAATGACGGCCAAGATAATGGTGGCGAGAAAAATTCCAACTCCCTTAACAATGCGATTGGGTGCGGTATTCAACACAAGATACAACTCACAAGAAATGAAGAAAGACGTAAACTAAAAAGCGTAACCCGCTCAGAAACATTAGCAGAGAACTTCAATATGGCGCTGTTTGGATTTGGTAAAAAATCGGCTCTGCCTTCCCCTGAAAGTGCATTGCCGGGACGATCGCAGGAAATGCCTGTCCCTGAAAAACATTTTGTAAATGGTCATCCGCTCAAGGGCGACTTTCCCGTAGGCTATCAGCAAGTCGTATTCGGTCTAGGGTGCTTCTGGGGTGCGGAACGAAAGTTTTGGCAACAGGAGGGAGTCTATAGCACTTCTGCTGGCTACATCGCTGGGTATACTCCAAACCCAACCTACAGGGAGGTGTGTTCCGGGGCGACAGGACACAATGAGGTGGTGCTAGTGGTCTACGACCCGGCAGTGGTCAGCTATGAGACATTGCTAACAGTGTTCTGGGAAAGCCACAACCCGACTCAAGGAATGCGTCAGGGCAATGATAGTGGTACTCAGTATCGATCGGGAATCTACACCTATTCTGAGGCGGATAAAAAGGCCGCAGAATTGAGCCGCAACAGGTATCAAGTGAAACTCACTGAATCCGGCTATGGAGCCATCACCACGGAAATCCTGGACGCACCGCCATACTACTACGCTGAAGATTATCACCAACAATATCTGGCTAAAAATCCGGGTGGCTATTGTGGTCTTGGGGGCACGGGCGTGGCTTGTCCGATCGGCCTATAAGTTGTCCCAATAACTTCGCTTACAAGATCATTCTTAATTGTTGAGATCGATTTAATCTATGTCGCCATCGAATTAGATTTCTACAGGAATTGATCTGATTAGAGGCTGTGCAAAATTAGAGACTGTGTAAAATCAAAATTCGATCCAACTAGACGATCGTTTTGTTCAAAGAATTTCGGACTAACCTTAATCTGATTTTGACCAAGATGATTCCTAAATGACTTGTAAATGACTTGTAACTACCAATGTTGGGGGCTGATTCTTTAGAGTTCAGCCCTTTTTTTGAACTATTCAATTAAAAATTCAATTAAAAATGTTCCCATTTGCAAAATTCCCGATATACTCAAGTCATTCTTTTAATTGACCAGCATCATGGATTTCAGCGTTCTCACCCCAGACTTCAGAAAACAACTTGAACAACAGCGTAGCCGATTGCATAAAGAGCGCGATGAAATTGTCGCTCAAGCGGCCCAAGCCGTAGATGCAAATATTAATCATATCAATGCACTTCTGGGTGAGACGACTGCTGCCGTCACACCAACTAAACGACCTTACAATCGTAAGACCGTTGAAGAACCGTCTGAAGTGCGGGTTAAGCGTGCTTACAATCGCAAACAACCTACGATGAAGGCTCCCAAAAAGTCTAAAATCATGGACCAAGCGATCGCATCTGATTCAAATGCCCCTAAAAGCAAATCAACTGCAACTAAAGCAAAAAAGGTCAAAGCACCAAAGTCTAAACCCAATCCGGCAGACTTCCCGACTTTGAAATCTGAGTATGCAACGTTGACCCCAGCACAGGCCATTGCCGCATTGTTCCAATCTGCACCGAAAAAAGTGTTCAATGTGGATGATGTGATTGAGGGAATTTATGACGCGATCGACGAACAGGAAATGGCCAGAACTCGTCAGCGTATTGGCGTTACCCTAGGTCATTGTGCGCGTCGTGAAGAATGCGTCAAGGTCGATGGTGAGATTGCTCAGTATCGGTTAAACGCTTAGAACTAATATGGGATTGATCGTAGAGATTCTGCGATCGGTCCTATTTTTTGGAGAGTTGTCAAATTTCAAAAACATTTAAATTATCAATTGACTCAATTCATCAATCAGGCTGTTGTGAAATATCTACGAACCGCGTCTAAGATTTTCCTGTCCTAAAAAATGTGAGTTTAACAATCTAATATAGAAAATCAGTGCTTTGTTTGCATTCCATCCAGGTGTAGGATATAGCGTCAAGAGTGCACTCAAGCTGAAATGAATT
>JANXNM010000348.1 GCA_025354065.1 Synechococcales cyanobacterium 340R_concoct_173_sub
GTAAGGGTTGCGATCGTGCTGGGGGACACATTTGGCTTTTTAGCAAGAGCAGTGAGGTCGAGAGGTTGTTTAGTTTGGAGCATGAGAACGGCATTGAGCGCATTGAATTCGCTGGCGATCGCATCCTCTTGGGCACCTTTAAAATCTCCCGTCCACCAACGTAACGTGGCCCGACAGCCTCGTAGGTAAGTGATGAGAGTCTTATCAGATGCTTGATTAATAAATTCGGTGTAGAGGCTTTCAGTCCGTTTTGTGACCTGTTGGAAGAGGTCTTTACGCTGGGGAGTGGCCCACCAAGGGCTAGTGAGGAAAATCGGATCTCGGGCAAATTCTAAGGCAAGGGCTTCGATCGCGACATCCATCCGGGCCTGAAACAGCAAACTCATGCCTAGCCCATAAAACACCCCGCGTTTAGCCGGAGCCAATTGGGCCGCTTGGCGGAATGCTTCTGTTGCAGCTTTTGGGTTGGTGTTGAGTTGGAGCCAGCCGAGATTTGAATAGACAAATTCTTGATAGGGAGCGCTGGTTCGAGCGATGTTGAACCAGTCCACGGATTGTTGAAGCAGATCCGATCGGTTATATTTGAGGCCGAGATCCCCCAAAACCCAGCCGAGTTGTTGGGGATAGTAGGGTTCCCAGGGCGCTAATTGGTGTGCAGCATCAAGGTTTTGGCTGAATTGAACGATCGCAGTTTGTTTTTGTTCTGGCGTAGTCTCGGGATTTTCAATAGATGCAATAGATTGAAAGCCTTGGCTCGAAAACATCCAAGCTCGATGAACTGGGACGAGCCAGAGTATTGCGGCCATCGTCATTCCAGCCATAGCAAAGACCGAGGCTTGAGAGAGTTGGGGCGAAAGTTGGGACGGCTGAGGATTTAGATTTCGGAGTTCAGCCGCGATCGCCGCCATAAAAATTACTAAGGTGCCACTAATACAGAGATTATCCAGTTGGTAATCACTAAGGCTTTGCAGACTGTAAGAAACGATCGCAGCGATCAGGCTATGAGTCAACGGGCTAAGGACTCGGCGAGATTTCCACCAATGGCGACCCAGCCAAATCAAGATTCCAAGCCACAGACCTAAGCCCAAAATCCCTAGTTCGCCCCAGATCTGTGCTGGAGTACTGTGAAGTTGAAATGTTAGTTCCGCTTCTCGTCCGGCCCAAATAGGACGAAATTTTTGAAACAGGTGCGGGACACTGCCTAAACCCATGCCATAAAGCGGCGACTGGAGACCCATTGTCCAGCCAACTGCATTGGTAATGATGCGATAGGCAAACTCACCAGGAACATAACCGCCTGCGGTGGCATTAATGATGCCGTTCAGTCGTCCGGTGCTGATGAGACCGAGAATAATGGCCCCGATCGCCCCAAAACTTAGCCCAAGCCATTGAAGTTTAGAAAATCGAGTGAGCCAATTTGTCCCAGTTTTGTCAGATTTAACTAAAAAGGCAATTCCAGCAATTCCGATCGCGCCCACTAATCCAATCCAGCCAGCCCTCGCACTTGTAGTGTAAAGATCTACTAGTCCCAATCCAGCACCTACCGCAAAAATCCCGCGTAATGCCCCGCTCCGGCTCAAGCTCAACCCCATCAAGCTAGGAATCGCGAGGGTTAGGTAGCCCGCCACGTAATTTTGATGACCGATCGGTGCCCAGTTACGATTTTCGATCGCCTCAAAGCTAAATGGCATTACCACGCCTGTCGCTTGTTGAAGTTCCCGCAGTCGAGTGAGTTCCGGCAACCAAGTCTGAAACGCCCAAAGCCCGAGACTCAGAATAATGAATGCGACTTGCAACAGTCCTTGCATCGTCAGTAACCGTTGCCGTCTGGAACTATCGCCCATGTAGTGAGTACAGGCATAAAGCGCAGCCACCATACAAAGTGTTGCAATGCCTGCCCATCGAGCCTGTTGCGGAAAAACAGCGGTCACTCCAGACTGCACAATAGCCAGAACCGCCATCCCCGTAATCCAATCAAGACCATTCCCTAAACGCTGCCCCCCATCCGTCCAGGTTTGAATCATCAGCCACAGCACGGGACACAGTAAGGCCATTTGCCACATCAATACCCACGGCCAAGCAACCATTAAAGTGCTGCTATCGGGGAGTAAGGTAAACAGCGCGTAAAAACTGAATCCGAGTAGTCCCAATAGCGGACGTGAAGCTTGGGAAGAAGATTCAGGGCGTTCATAAGCGTTCATAAGAGTAACGGGCTGCGCGATCGCTTCACTTATACCCAATTCTTTTAAAAAGTGCTATTCGATCGTTAAAAAAGAAATTAAGGATCAATCTGTTTCAGTAGCCAAAGCGTTGAGCCAACCCCGACAAAATGCGCTGTAATTAGATGTGTATTAGCCAAAACCAGAAAAATATCTAGCGGCTGGATAAGTTGCAGTTGAGAACCGGGCGAAAAGATTGCTCCTACCGCCATAAATGATTTACCCAGAAGAACCCCCGCGATCGCCTCGGCTGCGACCACCGCCATCAACAAGCCCACCCCCCGAATGGTTAAACTTCGCCATAGCAATTTAATCGTGTCAGACTTTTTCGGGCGAAGATTCGGATTTTCCTCTCGAATTCTCCGCCCCATCCGTACATAGTCAAACGACTGATAAATCCCATAGAATAAAATTCCCAAACTCACCAACGCGAAAACCACACCGCCTCCTGTAGCTGGATTTGAGGCACTATCTCCAGCGGCCTGTCGCCCCATAGAAAGAGCCACTCCAGCAAAGGCAAAAATAATTCCAGAAATAATAGCCAGAACCGTCTGGACCCAGAAACTCACCCAACCCACCCACCGGAAGGTCTTAGAAACTTGTTTTAAATTAGAGGTATTTGGGGAATTCTCCGCCTGGTTAGTCATATTAGTTATCCTAAATTTTCCATTATCGGACAGGCCAGTGATTGATATGAAGGGGGTGAGTTAGCCCTAGCTCTGAGACCTGATGCCATTGTGGTAGATATCGGGTTGCCCCGTCCAGATAAAATGGCATCTTAAACAAACTTGCCGTGGACGATCGGGTATAGGCAGCGGTGTTAGCATTGCGGATGGAATTAGCTTAAGGCCATTGAATTAGAATTGCAGAGATTAACTGGATATTTCTCCCGCCCGACTCAGTATTTAAACTGATTAATCCGATCGATATTTTTCCAGGAAAATACTAAGATATTTTTTTAAACAGAGGGATATATGAAATGATAGAGCTAATAGATAGCTATCCTAAACTAGATGCTATGGGTCAAGAAAAGCTCGCCTAATTAGGGTTGTTTTTTCATCTCTAAGGCAAATTTATTACCTTAGAGAGACGTGAATACCCTATATGGTTTGTTAGCTTTTTATCATGTACTGAAGTAAGTCGTTCGTGTCAGGTAGGTATTGACCTTCTGAAGATGAATGACAAGTTCAGTAAAAGTTGTTGTTTCTCACTCAAAGCCACAAATTATTATGAAGTTTGAAGATATTTACCAGTTCTTTAAAGATCCACCGCCTTTTTATCTCAACAAAGAACTCGCAGTCTGCTATGTGCTGGCAGTGTTGTTAAAAGGCGATTCCTATGGAACCGAACTGATCCAGCTCTTGGAAACTGAGTATCCGCTGTATCGATTGTCCGATACGGTCCTATACAGCGCCCTAAAGTTCCTAGAAGATCAGGAAATGGTGACGGGGTATTGGAAGAAGGTTGAAGGTCGGGGTCGTCCTCGTCGCATGTACCAAATCCGAGCTGAGGTGATGACCCAAGCACAAGACTTGGCGACTCTGTGGGATGGCTATTCTGCAAAACATGAAGCGGCAGCGGCGGCTAAGTAGATCTCAATTAGGTCCCACTATCCCGCTGTCTTACCTCTTACTTGCGCATAGTAAGCGACGGGATTTGGGTCCAAAATTCACCCGGCACCATGTCCCTAATCACCTATTTAAGATAGTGAGGGTTAGTGTCCTAAGCAGGGTATTATTTTGTAGATAGTTAGTTTAGGGTCACGAATTGCCATGGGCGACTCGGTTATTAATTCGACGTTATTTCTGACCGTATTGATGACGATCGGACAGATGTTTTTTATCCGTGCATCAGTTAAAGATCGGACTGAGACGGTGAGGCTAGCAGGTAAGCAGTCGCCGGAATTGTTGCTGGATCAACTAAAAAAGTATTTTGCGGACAGAGCTTACAAAGTCACTACTATTGATGCCGATCGGAACTTAGTTAATTTGGTCGGCAACGTCCGTCCCAGTAAGTTTTTGGCATTTTATTTGTCAGGGCTAGCTTTTTTCGGAACCCTATGTTTAGTACTGATTCTGAATGTGGTTGCGCCAGATTTGTCTACGCTATGGTGGATTATTCTTTCGCTTTCTCCCTTAGCTGGCGTGTTTTACTGGAAAAAAGCGGGGAGATCGGAGTCGGTTTCATTTTTACTCGAAAGTTCGGAGTCCGAGGACTCGGCTTTGAAACTGAGTGTAATTAAACTCCAGGCTCACCGTGATGAAGTAGAGTCTTTACGCCAGTCACTAGGGTTGGAGTTGTTAGATGAATCCGAATAGATAGGGCTATGATTGGTTGTTGAATTGATTCAATTGTTGGAGCATTTTCAATAAAAATCGAGGAATACCAGGGTACTGCCTCGACTTAATTTATAACATCCGAAAGGAGTATGGTTATGGATTTGACCCATAACCTGAGACTCTGACCTAGAACGCACCTACAGGTGTCAATTCATCAGCTTCTTCTTCCTCTTCATCATCTTCCATATCATCGTCATCTAAATCGATATCATCAGCATTGACATCAGAGTCGTCTTCCATCTGGCGTAAGCTTGGGAAAAGAAAGTGATTCTCTTCGACATACTGAGCACCGAAAAGACCTTTCTCAGCCCAGAAGTACCGATCGGTGGTATGTTCGTTGCGTTTCACCAATAGTAGCGCTGGGGGGAGAACTCCTTCAGTATGAATGAATTTCCGTGCAGCCGTCACAGGCTTATCCTCACCACAATCAATACTGAATTGTGGCACACATTCTAAGATCCGTCGTCCTTCCTGACGACGACGACTCTTCCGTTTACGTCTCCTAGCCAAAACCCCTTACCTCCTTGAAACTGTTGCGAGATTACGCTTCTTGTTACAAATCCGCCGAAATTATATGCCGTAAGGCAGTAAGATTTCAATAGATGATCGTTTATCTACATAGACTGAGATGGTGAGTGAACAAATCGTTGATAAACTCAACATGATTGGTTTGACTCATAATCTAGCGCGATCGCTATAGTAATATGGTAAACGATCCAAACTGTAACAAGGGTCACTTATAAGTACATTTAATGATGCCCCTAACTTACTCGTTGTAAACCCTTAAAGTCAATCTCTAAATTGAGAAATGTTGGCCAGCAGGTGATAATGGAGGCGATGTGAGTTCTATTTTGTCTGGAATGTCTGCGAGTCATGAATTAGTTATTATTTGTCAGTCACAGCTTTCTATAGTGGTGGAAAGCTTGGGGGTTTCCAGTGCTACGGTCTATTTGACGGATTCGTGGGAGGGTGGAAATGCCTCACAATTGCAGCGGGTGGCTGTGGTTCCCGTTGAAACAGCCGTATCCCGTAATTTTCAACTCTCTGCCGAGGGCGAATCGACTTCCCAATCGATCGTCGATTCGGAGTCATCTTTTATTGGCAAAAATTCATGCCATCAGCCTAGTAATCATCATCTCAGCAGTCATCAAATCGTCCTGCCATTACTTCAAGACGATCGGGTCTTAGGGGTGTTGGTGGCTGAACGAAATCAGCCTTGGGATTCGATCGCTCAGGTTCAAATAGATGCGGTTCGGCAGGCTTTAGTTTCAGCTTGTATCTTGGATTTTCGCTCTCGATGGTTTGAACAGCAGACACAGCAACAACAAGCTTTTCAGCGGCAGCAAAAGGATTTACTTGATAATTTACTCCATCAATTTCGTAACCCATTAACCGCTATGCGGACCTTTGGGAAATTACTAGTAAAGCGGCTTGTAGATGTGCCTCGAAACCAAGAGGCTGCCGACAGTATTGTTAGTGAAAGCGATCGTCTTCAAGCCTTGCTTGTTCAATTTGAGCGGGCGATCGAAGGCGGGGAAATTAAATCTTTACCCTTAACTATTGCGCCATCGGAAACTGTCGAGACGACAGCATTACTTCCCGCTACAACATTTCCTGCCACACTACCTTCCACTAAGCCATTGACGACATTGGGCCGATCGTTAAACTTAGCGACATTGGAGGTTCAATCGGTCTTACATCCGGCCATTCGGTCTGCATTGGGGGTTATGGACGATCGGGATCAAATCTTACAAATCGACGTTCCTAAATCTTCGATATGGGTTGAGGCTGATCGATCGGCCTTAGCGGAAGTAGTTATTAATTTATTAGATAACGCCAGTAAATATACGCCTGTCGGAGGTCGGATTTGGGTGGAATTGGACGATTGCGACGATCGAGTTGAGTTGTGGATTACGGATACGGGTTATGGCATTCCCAAAGACGATCAAAATAGATTATTTGAGCGTCATTATCGAGGCGTACAGGCACAGTCAACGATCGCGGGGACTGGACTAGGACTGTCTATTGCGCGGGAGCTGATGCGACAGATGCAAGGTGAGATAATGGTTTTAAGCCCGCCACCCATAGACCATGCCGTACAGGGATTTCCGTCAGGGACGAGTCTTCAGGTGACGCTGCGAAAAGCTGACGTGAGTCTAGAGACGTGAATCTGGAGACTCACAGAACAACACACTAGCTTGCTTGTTTATCAAACAGTGCTGTTTTTAAATCTTCGGATTTGAACACTCCGAATTCGGTAATGATTCCTGCAATTAAATTTGCTGGGGTGACATCAAAGGCTGGATTGAAATAATCAACGCCCACAGTTGGACAAATTACCGTGTTTCCAATCTTATAAATTTCAGCGGTGTCGCGTTCTTCGATTTCAATATGGCTTCCATCAGGAATACTAAAATCAATCGTCGAGAGCGGGGCAGCGACGTAAAATGGGACGTTGTGAGCCTTGGCGATAAGTGCCACGCTGTAGGTACCAATTTTATTCGCAGCGTCTCCATTAGCGGCAATTCGATCGGCCCCCACCACCACCACATCGATCATTCCATGGTGCATACAGTGGGCAGCCATGTTGTCCGTAATAACCGTAACAGGGATGCCTTCTTGAGCACATTCCCATGAGGTTAGCTTGGCTCCTTGCAGGCGTGGTCGAGTCTCGTCAGCATAGACTCGCTCCAGACGACCCGCAGTCCAGGCCGATCGGACCACGCCAAGGGCAGTACCGTAGCCCGCTGTGGCTAGTGCACCCGCATTGCAATGGGTCAGCAACCGTAGTTTCTGTGGCGACGCTGGGAGCACGGTGAGACCGTTATCGCCCATCGCTTTACAGGTGGCTAAATCGTCTTGGCAAATTTGATGAGCAGTTTCGAGTAGCACTTGACGCAAATGGGCCACATTGCCAAGGGCTTGGCGGGCTGTTTTCATCATCCGATCGATCGCCCAAAACAGATTCACCGCTGTAGGTCTTGTCGCTCGCAGCATATTGGCAATTACACCAAGTTCCGTCAGGAATTGATCACGATCGTCCGTTTGGATTTCGGTTGCGCCGAGATAAATACCATAGGCCGCTGCAATCCCAATAGCGGGCGCGCCCCGGACGATCATGGTGAGAATAGCGCGGGCCATGTCGCTGGAGCGAGTAATTTCAACAACGCTAAATTCTTCGGGAATACGGGTCTGATCAATTAGAACAACGCGGTCCTTTTTCCAGACAACTGGGTAAATAGGATTGGACGATAATGTAGGGGAAACCATGACGTTTGAGGGGGAGTAAATAGTAAGAATGGGTCGTCGGGAGACCATACTACAAGAGAATGGGGTTGATTTACGGCCTTGTTTTGAGACTATTCAGCCCGCTTGAGAACTGGCTTAGACGGCTTAACCTACAACGGTTTAGAAAGAAAGAGGCTAACTTAAATGATCGTCTGGAAACTTTATAAAAACTCTGCTATCAATCTGCCCTCAATGTGTTTTTAGCCAAACAGAATGTATTATTATTTATAGATTCGCGATCGATTTGAAGAATATTAACTGCAAGGAAAGACCGTACTTAATCCATGAGTAAGAAAAAGAAAATCGAACCCTTGACAGGTGAAGAGCTACTTCAGAAAGTCAAAGAGCTAGAAAACTCCAGTCGAGAAGAAAAAGCTAAAGCCTGTGGTTACTCCACCCAAACAAAAAATGGGTTAGAGCGCGTCAATATCATGAAGTTCCAGAATGCTTTAATCGATGCGGCTGATATTTTGCCTGCTGGGAAACAGGGTCCGGGGCGAGGTGGACGCAATGCAAGCTATCGCATTAGTGTGCAGTCCAATGGTAATTTGCTAATTGGCGCGGCTTACACCAAACAAATGGAGTTGGAGGCCGGGGATGAGTTTTTAATTACGTTGGGCCGTAAGCATATTAAGCTGAAACAAGTTGATCTTGAAGAAGATGATGATAACGAATAAGCTGTTGAAGTGGGGAGCATGGTTGATGAAATTACGATCGTATTTCCCTACATCCTGAGTTTCCTGACTAGAGTTTTATTGATTTAAATTACCGTACCGATCGGATGGTTGAGATTTTATGAATGATGTATTGAAAGATATTGATTGGTCGATCGCATTACCGGCAGGATTAGCGGGGACAATCTTCCTAGGTGGAATGTTGATGATGTTTACGGGGATATGGACGGCACGCGATAAGTAATTGTCGTGTCAGTCGTGTCAATTGTTCTGTCAGTCAGCGGATTATTTTGAGAACAGCTAATTTCCAGATAGGGCTTGAGCGCTTCTTTAGTTTGAGTAATGCTGACCGAATTCAGAACGCGATCACGATCGAGTAACCCGAGAATTTTATTGGGTTGGCTCGCTTCGCAGACAGGCAGATGACGCAATCCACGGGTCGCCATGCGGGATAGAGCATCACTGACAAATTCGTCGGGCGCGGCATATAAAACTTTTTGAGTGCAAATAGTGCCGACGGCTTGTTGTGCAAAGGGTTCACGATCGTCTTGCGGATTACTTTCCCACCGCGCGATCGCCCGATTAATATCCTGAAGGGTGAGAATTCCAAAAATAATTTCAGAGTCAGTTTCGTCTTCACTCACCCGATCGTCCTGGCTCATAATTATCGCACTGTGAACTTTGAGCGACGTTAATTTTAAGCCCGCTTCCACGATGGAGGTGGCGACAGAGAATTTAATGACTTGAGTTTGCATCAATTCGGCAACCGTCAATCGATTTAGAAACTGCTGACGAGGATCGGAGGCCGCAGGTTCGGTGCTAACTTCGGCGGTAGCGGGTTCTGGGACGACTTCATTTTTGGGGCGAATACGTTCCACAACCCAAACGCTCAAGCCAACCGCCGCCATCAATGGCAATACAATTCGATAGTCGCGGGTGAGTTCAAACAAGAGCAAAATGGCGGTCAACGGTGCCCGAGTGCTGGCCGCCAGAACCGCCGCCATGCCAACCATTGCATAGGCTGGGGGCGCGGCAATGCTGCTGGCAAACATGGGTAAAAGTTGAGGGAGAAGCTCACCATAAGCTGCACCCAATGCGGCTCCTAGAAATAAGGCGGGGGCAAATATTCCTCCGACTAATCCGCTGCCCAGACAAATTGCGGTGAGTAATAATTTGCTGACTAAAAGTGCCGCAAGTAACGGAAACGAAAACTGGACATCTCGTAATATTGCTTCAATGGTCTCATACCCAATTCCTAGGACTTGGGGCAATTTCAGCGCCACTAAGCCGACGCACAAGCCGCCGACGATCGGTTGCAGCTCACGAGGAATTCGGGTTAGAAACTGCGCCGCAGGAATTTGACCTTGGAAGGCTTTTTGAAAGCTGGTGTTGAGTTGAGTATAGAGAATCGCGACTAAGCTTGCACAAAGCCCCAAGCCCAAGTAGAGCGGCAACTCTAACGGACTTCGCACTTCATAAATCGGCAATTCAAAGGCAGGTTTTGCACCCAAACCAATCTGGGCAATTAGAGACGAGACGACTGCTGAAAGCACCACTACACTGGCTGATGATGTGGCGAACGTTGTTCCTAAAACAATTTCTAAGGCAAAAAATACGCCTGCGATCGGTGCATCAAAGCCAGCCGCAATCCCCGCCGCCGCACCCGCACCGAGTAACAGCCGTTGACGTTCTTGCGACACCCGCAGTGCCTGTCCCAGTAGCAATCCCAGATTTGCCCCAATCTCCACACTCGGGCCTTCCGGTCCTAAGGATGCGCCGGACCCCAGAGAAATAGCTGCCGCCACCATCTTGGTCACGGGCCGCACAACGGAAACTTCCTGAGCATTCTGCACTGCCGCCACCAACGCCGACAGCCCCGGCCCAAACTCTCGCCAGCGCCAGCGCATCCAGCCAATAATAACGCCGCCGAACACAGGCATCAGCGACAGACTCCAGCTTCCGCTCTTTGGAATAAATCCAGCCAATGCACCACTTAAGTCGGCAAAAAATAAATGATGGACTAGGCCGATTAAATATCGAAATGTAACCACGCCCATGCCCGTGCCTGTTCCGACGACAAACGCGAGCAACAAGACAATGGTCTCGGGGGATGGCTGCAAATTATTTACAACTGTAGAGAGTCGAAACGGTGAGGTTGTGGATTTAGTGGGTTGCACCGTGATGGCCCGCGAGGTAGACGATCGTAAACTTATATTTCTATTGTGAGTGATGGACTGAGGGAACGCAATCAATTGGGTCAGACGGTTGGTTTAGACAATTGGTTCAGAATTAATTGGTCCGGGTCGGATGGTAAATTTGGGAGGCATTTGTTTTATGAAATGGTTCCTTGTAATGACGACTCTAGCTCAGGCGAATCGAATTGTAAGTTACTGGTTTGACCTAGGTTGGGAAGAAAACCCCAAGGTCCGAACAGAGTGGCTGGAGTTGGATACTAATTTTGATGCGGCATTGCGGGAACGCTTTTTGGGACTGCATGAAAAAGCAATGGATAATTTGCTGCTGCATTGGTACGACCAGCCCAATAGTTGTCTGTCGTTAATTGTGCTGTTGGATCAATTTTCGCGGTATATGTTTCGCGGGACACCTGCGGCTTATGGCAGTGATGGTATGGCCTTGATGGCGGCGGATCATGCGTTGAACATGGATTGTGATCAGGATTTTCATCCGATTCCCCGACTGTTTTTTTACATGCCGTTCTATCACAGCGAAGATTCAAATAATCAGGCGATCGCTGTGGAAAAGTTTAGTCAGTATGAAGGCGACCCGGCATTGGGCATGTTTTATGTTGAGGCATTGAAGCATCAGGCGCTGATCGATCGCTTTGGTCGGTTCCCCGATCGCAATGAGATTTTAGGCCGAGTGAGTACAGCGGCAGAAATCGCATCTTTGTCGGAAGCGCGATCGCACTATTAATCTAAAGCTTAAGATTCAAGCTGCTTAAATCTAAGCTAACGTCAAAATTCACCAACAGCATGATGCAAGAAAGTTAATTGTGCGCTAGCGTTAAAGGTGAGAGATAACTAAGTTTTGAAGCAAATTTCTATACAAGGTTTTATTATGCGTTTCCCGATTTCACATCTCAGTTCAGAGGTTAGTTCAGAGGCATCTTATTTTTTGAGCAAGATGCTTCAGGTGATGGGGCTAGCTACACTTGCTGCTATTCCAGTTTGTTTTGCAACTCCTGCTCACGCTAATGATTTTTATCGGCCAAATTATCGGTCAAATCGTTGGAATGGGTTTCCTCTGAGGGGAGGAATCATTATCAATTTTCCGTTGCAGCAGCGCACAACTGAATCAAATACACTTATCCAAGTCGATCGATTTGGGTCTTCTCATACTGACCAATTTCGTTATTTAAGAAACAACAATCAATATGACAACAATCGATATGACAGCAATCGGTACAACAATAATAGTTACGACAACGATCGAAATGTTAAAGTGATTCGGATTTACAACGATCGGGATTCTGACCATGGATTGTCTTTACAAACGCAGCCAAAGGATCGCCCATTTTTTTCGATCGGAAATCAAGTCGGAACTACTGAAATTCGACGGTTCCCGATCGTTCGTTCGCGAAACCCGTATTCAATATTCCCTTTCCATCAATTTAATCGTTGATAAGGCAAATCATTGGTAAAGCAGCAATTCCAAAGATTTATAGTTCAAAATTCTTACTTGGAATTGCTAGATTTCGATCGAATGTTGAATTACCAAGTGCCCGATTATATCTCAATATTTTTCTGAGGAATTTAATCTAGAGCATCAGATTTATAATTCAAACCTCGATCGCAATCCCTCCGCTGTCATTTCAATAATCGAATTGACGAGCCAATCTGCCCCAGAGAGACGCAACCCCGCTTCATAAGCCAGCCGCACCGCAGCATCCCCATTTGCAATATGAGGCGGCAACGAACCCACCGCAAAAAACGATCGTGACTCATCCTGTGCACGGGAACGGACGATCGTTTGCATATCGGCCACCGTATCCCCCACATACACTACGGGTTCTTCTGGATCCACACCCAATCGCGCCATCAATGTAAATAGCCCACTTGGATCCGGCTTTCCGGGTGCATCTTCCATCGCCACCAACTCAGGACTCTCCAAACCCACTCTTCCTTCAAGAACAAACTTCGCTGAAACCGTCGTCGCCCCACTAAAAAATCCCCACTTAATCCCCGCGAGCGTCAACGCATCAAAATAGGAGCGATCGCACAACAATGGCTCCCCCGCTAGATATCCTGTCCAAGCCCCATCTATCAACTTACCGCGATAGCGAGACTGGAAGAAGGATACGATCGCCGCGTAATCCACTGGATGCTCAGTGCGCGATTTTCCCAATCCCTCAAAATATCGATACACTAGCTCTAGGGACGCTTCCCAATCGTTATTCCACAGCCCTTCGCCTTTAAGTTCGTCAATTTCCTCGGGTGTCGGATGCCACGCTCCAGCCGTAAAATGTGCCACTGTATCGGACAGTGCCAGCCGATAGGAACCGCCCACATCACGAATCACACCGTCAATATCAAAGGCCACAATCATCTTTTTTCTCCAACACGAGCGATCGCCATCTCAAAAATCCTAACGATTATCTCGCAAATTCGGCCCGACTATCTGATACAATTAGGGGCTGTATGGGAAAAGATGTGGGACTCGCGCTGGAGGATTTGATTTGTCGAAATTTGTATTAAAGGTTCTTTGGTTAGACAAAGACGTTGCGTTGGCTGTCGATCAAGTAGTCGGTAAAGGCACTAGCCCATTGACTTGCTACTATTTTTGGCCCCGTAATGATGCGTGGGAACAGATGAAGACCGAACTCGAAGCCAAGCACTGGATTTCTGAGGTCGATCGGGTTGAGTTGCTAAATAAGGCAACCGAAGTTATCAACTATTGGCAAGAAGAAGGCAAAAGCCGTCCTGTTGCTGAAGCGCAAACTAAGTTTCCTGAAGTTGTTTTCACAGGTAGTGCGTAATTGCCTGTAAGCAGTTCAATCTAAATTAATTTCAAAAATTGATTTAACTCAAGTCCCGGTTTTCACGTAGAAGATCGGGACTTTGTGTAATTAATTCACTTTATTTAGTCCAATTCATTGATGCAATGAGTGCCGCAGCAATATCCGTGACTTTCTGTTTTGCATAAATTTTCTTATTCTCCTCTGGATCTACATCCTGTTTTGTTGCAGCATCTATTTGTGTCTTAAGTTCTTCCGCAAGCACTCGTATATCATCCATTGAATTTATCTTATTCTGAATTTCTGGTCTCAACATTTTCTTCGACCACATTTGTGAAACCAAATCTCCACAAGTAGCTAACTTGTTTTCAGAACTTGCTTGCTGCCATTCAAGAACATCAGCATTCACTAATGTTCCGCCTTGGTACCAACTTTCCTGTTTAGACCTCGTTATCTCTTGGGAAGTTGAATCTGGTACTTTTACTTTAGTAGAACCCCTCCAAAGAAAACTGAAAAGAACAGGTGATATAAATAAGACTGACAATAAAGTAGCTAGTATCCCAAATGTTCTAACACTTGCATTTGAGTTATCTACAAACTTTCCTTTTTTAAGGTGAATAGATCTATTCCATACGTAGGACTTTTTATCAGACCCTATTTCAGAGATTTTCACCCTATTTATTTTCTCGGGTTTAATCTTATTGAGTAATGAGATTATTTTCTGAACACACAAATTTAGTTGCATCGTCGCTAAAGGGTAGATTTTTAACCAGAGAGAGCCTTGTATCATCTCTGCTTCTACTGTTACGTTACGAAGAGCAATTGCACGACTTGTAAGGATAGAAATTGCCTGAAGATCACCTCTTTTCGCCATCTCTTGCATATCTAGATCTGACATATATCGACCTCGTTTAAAATGGCGTAAATCACAATATAAGTATTCCCAACTCACTCACAAGGCTAACGATCTACTTTAAGAAATGTGTGAATGGACTTTCTACGACTCAATGGTTCAGAATGCAAAAGTCTATCTGGATTGATATTTGATTAATTTAGGTCCGATCGTTTCGCACGAACCCAAGCCCGAAACTCAATCTCAGCCTCGACTTCATCAATTCGAGCTTGTTCAAGAAATCGATACAAGTCTTCTTTCTGAATCCAATCAAAGGTTGGGCTATAGGCAACTTCTATATAGGCAGAATCGCACAATTCAAGAATTTGCCATATGTCTCCATCGAATCGCCAAAATTCAGGAACTCCCATACTGGCATAAAGACGATTTTTAT
>JANXNM010000369.1 GCA_025354065.1 Synechococcales cyanobacterium 340R_concoct_173_sub
TACTCACCCAAGCAGCATCAGGAGAACGGACAGCACCATTCGGCAGCCGGAAGCCTGTCGAGGAGTCAAAGACAACGCCTAGTTTAGATTGACGATTCCATAAACCAAGGTCGAGATTTATGTTTGAATTCCGTTTCCCAGCTTCCCAACCTGTTGGCGGCATCAGAACAAGTTCCCCTTGAGAGGTAAGTTCAAGCTGAATGTCATGATTTATCTGACAAAGTTCTCGAAAATCATCATGGGTAAGCTTAGTGAGAGGGTTAAGAGTTAGGACTGTCATGGGCCTCAAGGGTTAAGGTTGGCCGTCACTGAGTTTATTATATCGACTTAGATCTGCCTTCCAGTGGGGAATGTATGAACTCCTTTTTTGGCTATGACCCGCGATTTGGATCCGATCGGATCGATGGTGAAAACCAACAATCCTCTTTGTAAGAAATGCTATCATTCAGATGGTTCTACCTATTCCGATAATTTTTTGGAAATGGGTGGGAGGAACGATAGTGATTCAGTTATGAAAAATTGTTTTCCAAGTCTCAGCTACGCTCAACGAGTCTATTTTTTAAGTAGCCCATGCTGTCTTATGGAAGTACTGATACTAGTTTACTAAAAATAAAATATATGGAGCAGACTCTGATATATCAATCCTTCACGATTTGATCTGTTAAGTATGTTTATATTGTATTTGTGTATAGTTTTATCAGATTTTGCCAAGTATTGTTAGAGGTAAGTGAAGTGAAAAGTGATCAGAAGAAGATTGGAGTATTAGATTTTGGAATGATGTTCTTATCCTGCATCCCTGGACTTTATGTAGGTCTACGCCTCAGTGGTATGCTTGGTGAGGATGCTCCACCTTTATTGAGAGCTATTCTTGGTTTTGTTGGATTATTTGCACCATCAATTGCAATATTATCTTTGAGGAAGAATCGAAATTGGAGTAATATACGTCTTGGTATTCTTCTTATTTTAATTGTTAGCTTAGTGAGTCTGTATCGGTTTTCAAATCCATCTTCAGTTTCCAAAAATAATACATCAGAGAGATCAGTTCAAGTATCTAAACAAGCTGCAAAAATAAGTACAGGTATGACTTATCGAGCAGTCGTAGACTTGTTGGGTCGGGGTCCGGATACAGTAGTTAATGACCAGATCCGTAGCGAACTAGGTGAGTCTGTCCAGGGAAATAACCTTATCACTTTTGAATGGCAGAACGATAATACTGACTGCCAACCAGTATCTGTACAGTTCGATTCTTCCAGTTTGCGGACAACAGGATGGAATGAAGGTAAAACTTGCATACCTTCTAGTATCTTCAACAAACCTGCTGGAAAATCTTGCACTAAAACCTCACTTTGTAATCTCAGGTAGAATTAAGGATAATCTGCGAATTAAACAATCGCTCACCCTAAATTCTTCTCTTGAGGGAGAGGTACTATGAAATTTTGAGATATCCCATTTCACCCGATAGGATCAATCCTTCTCACCTTTGATTCTGATGGTCGCAGAACTGCCATATCAGGATTGCCCTAACCCACAGCTAGGATAGTTATGTCAATCGATCGAATCACTTGAAATCAAACCAACTCCTCTATCCGATCGTCCCTAGCTGCGTCAAATACTGCATTGCCATTGCAACCGCGTTGGCTATCGCATAGGGAGAACTCCGATAAAACTCACTCCAAGCCGCTGCTTTAAACTCATCATATCGATCGAAATTAATGCCATAATGCTGCATCAGAGAAAGATTGTGGATTGATGGCAATGGCGAAAAAAGGAAACGATCGGGCAGATCAAGATAGCCCTTGGAAATCAATTCTGAGGCAATACTTTCAAGAAGCCATCGAATTCTTCTTCGCCGATATTGCTGAACAAATTAATTGGGAAATCCCAGTAGAATTTCTTGACAAGGAGTTCCAGCAATTCACACCTAGTTCAGAAATTGGTAAACGCCTCGCCGATCAACTGGTAAAGGCATATCAAAAAGGTGGTCAATCAATCATTTTACTGATTCATCTTGAAGTGCAAGCAGAACCAGAAGATCTATTTTCAGAGCGCATTTTCACCTATTTGATTCGGATTTTTGAGTATTTCCATCAAACACCGATTAGTTTAGTGATTCTTTGTGACTCGGATAAAGATTGGCGACCTAGCGAGTATAATTTCACTACGCTTGGTAGTTCTCTACAATTCAATTTTACTTCGGTCAAATTGTTGGACTATTCAGCGCACTGGGATGCATTGGAAGCAAGTCAGAATATTTTCGCCACTGTGGTGATGACTCATTTGAAGGCTCAAGAGACGAAAAGTAGCCCAATGGCACGAAAACTGTGGAAGTTAGCGCTGATAAAGCGGCTCTATGAAGGGGGTTACGATCGATCGGCTATAATGAACTTATTCAAATTCACCGATTGGCTCCTTATTTTGCCAGAGGCGCTAAAGCAGTCGTTCTGGGAGGAGCTAAGAGTCTATGAGGAGGAACGTCAGATGCCTTATATTACCAGCGTTGAACAGATTGGTTACGATCGCGGAACGATGGAACGAGAACGATCGATTGCACTCAACATGCTTCGGAAAAAACTAGACATAGAGACTATATCAGATGTCACCGGACTCACAATCGCCCAGATCCAAGATCTCCGATCGCAGTTAGAACTGGACTCGTAGAAAGATTCGCTGCAACCATTGCGATCGATTCCCGTTTTCTAGTCGATCGCAAACCTATCCAATCGACTAGAAAACCTGAATTATAGATTATCAAAGTTCTATTTATCCGATCGTCCCCAATTGAGTCAAATACTGCATTGCCATAGCAATTGCATTGGCGATCGCATAGGGAGAACTCCGATAAAAATCACTCCAAGCCGCTGCTTTAAACTCATCATATCTCGCCATCGTTCGCCGCGAAACCAATAGCTGGAAGTTCCCAGCCATGCAATTCGCCTACATGACTGTGGTCGCCTACGTAGCCGCGCTCATCACCAACCAGGTCATCGTCCACCTGTTCTAAACGATCAACGTCTACCTTGTATCTGACCCGAGGACCTCCAATGGGAAAACAAAATCTTTAGTCCCGACTCAATCGGCCTTACAACAAATGATCCCTAAAATCGTAGGTACGTTTTCGAAACTTCAAAATGGTGATCCTTACCGATTCGAAGAATGGGCGTCGGACCGAACAGGTGCAACTTGTCTGTAATATTTGTTTTACTCGCATGACCACTCCCAGATAATTAGGAAACGCGTCGTTCTGGCCGAG
>JANXNM010000423.1 GCA_025354065.1 Synechococcales cyanobacterium 340R_concoct_173_sub
GGGGCTTAAATCTCAAGACAATTATCCTGTTTCCCCAACCAATCCGCGATCGACCTCCCCCGATTCACCTCTTTCACAAGATGAGTCGTTGCTGGCCCAAGCCAATGCTATGGCACAATCTGGCGGTGGTCGTCCCGATGAGCTATTGAGTGCTATTTCGATCGCTCAGCAAGTGTCTGTAACAAGTCGTGGTCAAGCTCAGCAGTTGATTGAACAATGGAGTGGTCAGGTGTTGAATGCAGCTATGGGTCAGGCTGCCTATGATGCACCCGGTGCTATTGCTATTGCTTCACGGGTTCCGGTGGGGACAGCAGCTTATGGTCAAGCCCAAAGTAATATTGCAGCTTGGAAAAAACAAATTGGCCAACGTTGAGAAGAAAGCAATTTAAAATTCGGAAGGAATTTAGATAGTTATAGCCGATCGGTAATCCTCATTAGTGCTTGAACTGAATAAAGAATCAAGACTCTCAACCCTGATTTTTTGAATTTGGAATTGCTGGTTAGTGAAATCGGTAATGGCTGCGATCAGTCCTCAGTATTGTATGAAATCTCTATGCCCCGTATAAAAAATAATCAGTTAAATTTCAGAAAGCACAATGTACCAAGAGCAAGTGCTGAGATGCGGATTACTAGTAGATTTAGCCTACAATAACGATATTAACCATAGGTAGCATACGATATGGCTAGGGGCGAAACCCTACGTAAACTCTTTAGAAGCTTCTCGCAGAATCAACGAGAGGCGTTTTTGTTGGCTGCTCATGAACTCATTGATGAAGAGCGAAGCAAAAATCATCTCCTCCTTGCCAAAGACCTAGAAAAGCTTCTACATAGCGGTAATGGACATTTCAAACCGATCGCAGCCGATACACTCTCTAGGTATCAGTTCGCCGAACCACCGAAAGATAAAGAAACGGGGCTAGCCTTGCTTTCAGTCAAGGAAGTCGATCTTACCTGGAATCAAGTGATCTTGGAAGACAAGCTTTTCGACATTCTTCAAGAAGTGGTCTTAGAAAATCGCAAGCAAGACATCCTCGCTGCTCACGGACAGCAACCCAAGAATAAGCTTTTATTCTGCGGTCCACCGGGATGTGGGAAAACGCTGACTGCTCAAATTATGTCCAGCAGTTTGGGCCTTCCGTTAGTCTATGTCAATCTCACTGCTGTTTTTTCCTCCTATCTCGGTGAAACCGCAACGAATCTCCAAAAAATCTTTAGCTATGTTGAACAGGGCGAGTGGGTTGTCTTATTTGATGAATTTGATGCGATCGCCCGCGATCGAAATACAGCCAACGAACATGGAGAAGTAAAGCGTCTCGTCAATAGTCTCCTACAACTCATTGATAATGCCAAATCCAGTAATGTCTATATTGCAGCGACCAATCATGATGAATTACTGGACTCTGCTGTGTGGAGACGATTTGATGAAGTGCTGCTATTTGGAAAACCTAGTCCAGAATTACGTCTTGGTTTAATGAAGCAGTATCTTTCCTCAATTCGTTATCCAGATGTTGATTTGAATCTTTTCGTCGATCGGCTTGAAAACGCCACAGGTGCTGACATTGCCCGCATTTGCTCCAATGCGATCAAAGCCACAGTTCTACGCAGCGAAACCAATCTTTCTCAGGATGATCTCGAAGCCGAAATTTCTCGTCATATCGAGCGAGAAAGTATAATATCTAACTCGATAGGCTCCTTCTCTACATAACTTACGCATGACTAGTCAATTTGAGCATCTTCCCCTCCCGAAAATCAACGTTCAGTTACCTCGACGTTCACAAGGTGGTGGCGGTAGCAGCGGAAAACGTGAGAATCGTCCTAAGCATAGTGCGGATATTTTAGGACAGATCGACAGGTTGGGGAAAATAGCTACAGAACGAAAAAGCTCATTTCGTCTTGATCCCAAGTTGATCTTTAAGATCAAGATTACTGATAAATATAGGCTTGGCGAGGTGGATTTGACAAAATCAGGTTTAACACTTCTAGCGCAAGAGCCTTCTGCTAATAAAGCTGTGGTCGTTTTTTCTTCAGATTCCGAGTTGGTAGAATTACGAGGACGGTTACAAAGTTATGGGGGGATGGTTACTGGGCTTCAAAATGACTATTTGGATGCGATTGAAGAGATTGTGCCTCTAGAACCATCTGATCGCATGGGCCGCTTGTTGGAATTGGAACCATTACAGCCCACAGAATTAGCAGCATTAGATCTCGAATTCTGGCATACAGGCGACCGTGTAGAAATGCAAAAGTACGTTGACCAAATGCGACAGGGGTTAAGTGCCCGTTCTACAGAAAAGATTCCTTGTTCTCTAACTGATTTTTATATTGGAAATTATCTTTGTGTTGTTCGCGTTAAGGTGAATCAGAGAATACTCGATGAACTATTAAATGAAGTAATTGTTAAAGAAATTGATCGTCGCCCAAAAGTGGGATTTGACGTACGTTCTGAATATAATCCACCTCTCTCAGAATTTCCCGAGGTTGTATCTCCTAGTCGAAACACCTGCGGAATATTAGTCATAGATTCGGGAGTGCAAAGAGGGCATCCATTACTTGCGCCAGTAATTGGCGAGGCAGAAGTCTTTCCAGACAAAAAGCAGGAATTTATCAAGACCGGGGCTGACGATGAGGCTGATCATGGAACTGGTGTCGCTGGGATTGCCGCCTACGGGGATATTGAAGCGTGTATTCGGGAAAAATCATTTAATCCGACTGCTTGGATCTTCTCTGCCCGTGTTTTGAATGAGCATAATCAATTTGATGAAGACTTACTGCTCGAAAACCAGTTAGAGCAGGCAATCACCTACTTTGTCGATACATATCCAAATTGCAAGGTGATCAATTTATCCCTTGGTAATGCCGAACAGGTTTATCAGGAAGGTAAAAAGCAAACTCGTATTGCAACGAAAATTGATGAGTTAGCGTATAGATATCAGCATCGCAATATTCTGTTTGTAGTTTCGGCTGGCAACTACTTTCCTCACGATTACAGAGATGAGCGCGATCTCTTCCGCACAGATTATCCTAACTACCTGCTAGAAAAGGAGGCCAGAATTATTGATCCAGCGACTTCAGCGATCGCACTCACTGTTGGTTCATTATCGCTTGGTCGTGGTGGAATGACTTATCCAGATGATGCACGTCGTAATACAGTGGCTAAAATTACTGGATATCCATCACCATTTACACGGACAGGCTCCGGCGTTGATGGCATGATTAAACCTGATTTGGTTGATTTTGGAGGAGATTTACTGTTGGATGGAGATAAGGTTGCACGCGATAACGATGCTGCTATTTCAGTCGTCACATTTTCTCAAAACTATCAGTCCTCCTTATTTAAAATGGCTAAGGGAACGAGTTTTTCGGCCCCTCGTGTCGCCAATATTGCCGCTCAACTATATACAACATACCCCACAGCCTCATCAAATCTGATTCGAGCTTTGATGGTTACATCAGCAAATCTTCCTCAAGAACGTCCTTCTGTCTTTCAAGATGCTTCAAAAGATTCTACCGATAAGCAGAAAACAATTCAGCTTAAGAATCAGTTAGCAGTTTACGGGTATGGTCAAGCCGACCTCCAAAGAGCAATGTACTCTACCGATAACTATGTTGTTTTGCTAGAGGATAACGTAAACATTCAGGTTGGTAGCTTTGATTTATTTGAGATCCCAGCCTTGCCTCCAGAATTCTTACAGAAAGCAGGGAAGCGGTTTCTTTCTGTCGCGTTAGCTTTTGATCCACCAACTAAGCATACTCGTGGTGATTCATATCTAGGAATCACTATGGAGTTTGATTTGTATAAAGGTGCTGATCAAGAGAGCGTAGTGAATACATATGTAAATGCTAAAAAAGCTCAAGAAGCTGGCGATAGCACAGAGTATTCTGAGTTAACAAAAGATGCTTTGAAGAAAAAATTTAGAGGGCGAGGGTGCGCTGTCGAGCTTTCACCTGCATCTACAATCCGTAAAAAAGGAACACTACAGCGTGGAACAGTTGAAATTTCAGATGGGATAAAATATTACGATATTCCATTGTATTTAGTTGTATGCTGCAATCGTAAGTGGGTGAAAGTCGATGAAATCCCTGATCAAAGATATTCTCTAGTAGTTTCGCTCAGCCATTCCAACCCAGAAGTACAACTTTACAGCCGGTTACAGCCACAAATCAAATCTCGGATTAGAATCTAGCCAGGATATTCGTATTACGGTGATGGCTGACAACAAAGTTTCCAATCAAAAATAAAAATCAGTAATCGCAGTTCTATGAAAACCAGACTGAAAATTTATGATCTGAAAACGTTCGATCGCTCGACAATAAACCACTCGTGATACACGATTGTCGAAAAGAAAATCTCCCCCGCCACCTTCTCACAAATCGCTAAAAAGCCCGCCGAAAATGGATCATCACCATAAGACGATTCCTAAGAATAAGCCGACCGGAGGCCCCAACTCCCAATTCTGGGGGCTTCGGAATCTCTTACTCCCCTAGAATTGGGGACCGGAGAGCTTCCGGTATATTCATTGTGAGGAATGGCTTAACCTGTCACCCATCTATGAGACATAAAAAATCTTACTGAAGTCCATATTGTTTTTACCGCTATGGTAGAGTATCGATGAACTTCGCGGGTTATCAAATGATCCCGATCGGATCCTGCTAATTATCGATGTGAATATC
>JANXNM010000438.1 GCA_025354065.1 Synechococcales cyanobacterium 340R_concoct_173_sub
AAATCAAACCCCAACGACCTACTTTGGAGACCATTCAAATACCGCTAATCCAAAAGTCCGATCGCTCACCGAAGAAATCTCAAAAGTTTACCGATCGCGGGTCATTAACCCCAAATGGATCGACGGCGTAATGCGTCACGGTTACAAAGGCGCATTTGAAATGTCGGCAACGGTAGACTTTATGTTTGGATATAGCGCAACTACAGGCGTAGTCCCGGATCATATGTATACAGGCATTGCCGAAGCCTATTTACTGGATGAAACTGTTCAAGCCTTTCTACAAAAGAGTAATGTTTGGGCGGCGAGAGATATGGCGGAGCGATTACTGGAAGCTCACCAACGAAAGCTTTGGAAGAATGCAGATCCCAATATTCTAGAGAAATTGCAAACGATCGCCCTAACCGCAGAAGGGGAAATTGAGAAAACCTTAATTCCCTAAATCCCTCACTTTAAAATCCCCGTTATTTCACAATTCCAATTATTTAATAGTCCCCCTTACCAAAAAGGCTTCAGGGGGATTCTTCCGAAACTAACTCGCACTCCTTCCCGAACTAAACCAATCCACCCGCCTCGTCAAGAACATTACAACCGCCAAGAATATAAACAACCCCACTGAACCCAATAGTAAGGAATAGTCTTGACTGGCCAACACTACATACAAGTAGCTATACAAACAGACCTGCATCACACCCACAATTCCGCCCCGCCGTTTCGCACCCAATGCCGACATGGTGTAGCCCGTAATTAGAACTACAATTGATAAACTAGCCACAACATAGGCATAGTCGAAACCCAAATGTTCAGATAGTGCCAATTGCAGTAAATAAAATAAACACATTGCAACCCCGACTAGTAGATATTGCAATGGATGAATTCGGACTCCCGCCATCACTTCAAATAGCCAAAGTACTGCAAAGGTCAAAACGACAAACAAGAAATTATACTTAATGCTGCGCTCCGCCATATGGTAATTATCCACAGGCGAAAATAGATTGACCCCAAAGCGAGATTGGTAGAGATCATTGTCTGATGTGGGACTATCATCATTCCATTGTTGTGGAAAATTGCGACCCAAGAAGGGAATCTGCCATTTTGCCTCAAACTCTTTCTCACTAATCTTGGGTTTCTCCGGTAGCCATCCGCCTTGGAAACTTGGATTCCCCCAATTTGCTTTTAGATTTACCTTTGTCAACTCACCCATAGGCACAAAATATAAACTTTCACTGCCTCGAATTTCCATCGGAATCGAAAAATTATAGGACTTTTTCTCACCCATTTGAGACAGTCGCGCATGAATCCCCGCCGCACTCGAAGTACTAGCCGGAGCCGTATAGCGACTATCAGAACCGCTACTAGTCCCCGGAGGTAACGAATTAATTGGCAAGCTTGGGTTGCCTGCTTTGAACTTGCCTAACCCCGGATTAAATGGGATTTTTGTCTTATTCCACTGGAGATTTACCTGATTACTAATGGCCCGCGTATCAG
>JANXNM010000498.1 GCA_025354065.1 Synechococcales cyanobacterium 340R_concoct_173_sub
AACAACTGGACGATGAGTTTGTTTTGCAATTCCTAATGCGAAGAAACTGGCCGATCGTTCATCTAATATAGGAATGCTTTCAATTTGTGGATGTTGGACAAAGGCTATAGTTAAGGGAGCTGACCTTGATCCAGGACAAATGATTGCGGTTTTCAATCCACAGCGCACGAGGGTTTCGGCAATAATGGCAGCCCAGAGAGTATTGAGATTGCGTGAATCGAAAAGTGTGGTCACGGGATTTATTTTGATGTTTCATTTGATTAGAACCGATCGGTTTGTTTTTTACAAGGTCGGTGGAGAGAGTCTGTTAGAGGTCCATTAAGTTTTATGCTGACCGTATTATAATTACGGCAGTAAGAGGTTGGGTTTGATAGTATGGACTGCTGTATTCCACAAGAAATTTGAGGGTGAGTTTGATGGGTTGAAATTGCGGTCGCTCTTCGGGGCTAGAGATGCGTGGAAGCTTAGGCATAGCTGAACTTCCATGCTGGTGAGCAATCGAGGAGAGGCTGCGGGGATAGGGAATTGTTTGAGGTATAAACAAGTGGCTTCTTTTAAACCTTCGATCGCGCTTTCAATAGTTTCTCCTTAGTCTACGGTGCCCACTTCGGGACATTCAGCAATGTACACATCTTCTTCTTTGTAAACAATGACGCTGAAAGTTTGAATATTCATGGCGATCGCCTAAATTACACAGCTTGATCATAACCGATCGGACTATCCGACGAAAATACGATCGGTTGGTTGTGGGGTTCGATCGTTTGCTGACCGTTATACTGGGGTAACTCCAATTAGTGCAGTTAATCCCTATGAAATGGCAAGAATATATTGTTTTCGACCCAGAACGCTGTCATGGAAAAGCCTGTGTGAGAGGAACGCGAATTATGGTGTCCGTGATTTTGGATAATTTGGCTGTGGGAGTGACGATCGTAGAAATTCTCGAAAGCTATCCATCACTTGATATTCAGAATATTTATGCTGCGATCGCGTATGCCTCAGAGGAGCAATGATATACCCGGTATCAAGAAAGAGAGTTTGAGGCATTGTGAGATTGATTTAGATAGTGGTCCAGGTTTTCCGCGAAGTCTGTAGGCGCATTGATCTGGATTTGGCGCAGGTGGCTTAGGACTCCAGGTTTTGAGCGTGTGGCTGTGGAAAGTTGCTCCATGAAGGAATAGATTTGTTGAAGAGAAGGTTCATCTAAGTGAATAAGTTTAGATTGAATGAGGTCGAGAGTAGTCATTGCGATCGCCTCTTGCTACAAAATGGAGATAGTTTATTTTAGCATTGCGTTTTATACAATGCTTTAATTCAACATTCTCACTTCTCTCCATTCCGTTGGAGCTTGAGGGGCGATCGCATTGCCGTTGAAAATCGATCGCATCATTCATCCAATTCTCACTATGCGATTGCATATTCGGTGTAAGGTCGAACGTCCGCAGGTTTGAACCCTAAAACAATCGAGGTCTTGGGAATGCCTGCTCTTACTAATGCGCGTGCAATGCCATCTTCTGTTTCGTCACGTTGAATCCATATTTTCCCATTGATAATATCAAGATGGACTAAGCTCCCATGAACTCTTGTATTGTGATCCCAGCCCAGGGTCATTAAAAGATAACGATCGTGCTCATCATCAAAGACTGGCTGACAGACCATCTCTCCATGAGAATAAGGAATTTTGGTGTGGCTAATAAGGATGGCTTTGATAATCGATCGATAGTCCGTTATGACTTCCATTCCACAATGACCTCTCGTTCTAAGTTGAATACGATTATTTTAAGCTGTTCGTCCTCAATCAGGATCTGTCCGATCGGCTCTTCAAATAATGAATGATAGATGATGTCTCGAATTGCCATGTAAAGCACCACATCTGGGTAGGTCCGACGAAGCACCGATCGGTAAATTGTGAACTGCCCGATGGCGTCCCGTAAGTCCTGCATTTCAGAGTCACTAATAAAACTTTTCACTTCAACGGCGACCTTTTCGTCTTCTCGCTGAGCCACGATCGTTCGTTTGGCTCCTAAGTCTACGTACATGTCTTTCCTTCCCCACCGAAGATGGAATGGGTCATGGGTGATAGTCCAACCTTCTTTTATGAGTGCAGTGCGGACTGTGTCGTGATAGGTATCGAGCGCAGGCATAAGTTGGGGAGTGTTGATTTTACAGGACTTCTTAAATTTATCTCAATGAGGAAAGTTGATAATCTCGATTGTAAGAACTTCTTCAGCGTTTGCCTAACGTCCAGTGTCGAGATGCCTTTGAATCAGTTTTTTGTGTTCGGCAGTGATAGTCAGCATCGTTAATAAGAAAAATAATTACGAAATCACAGGCTGAATGGATTTAAGACTGAAATATTACAGCCTTCAAAGTCTTGGATATTACGAGTCACCAAAGTGAGGTGATGCACTTCAGCAGTAGCGGCGATCAATAGGTCTGCTTGCGATCGGGTGATGCCAACCTGTCGTAATCGTCCCCGCATTTCACCACAACGCTGAGCGATTTCAACGGTTACGGGTAAAATAATACAAGCGTCATTTAAAAAATTGTGAAACCAAATCTGAATTCGGTCATTCGGTTTTGCCGTAATGCCGTAAGTAACTTCCCCTAAGGTAACAACGCTTAGAGGCATTGCAGTCAGTTCTTGGCTCCAAGCAATGACACCCGTATTTGGCTGAGGACATGCCAATTCACTGATAATGTTAGTATCGCAGAGAAAAGTCATTCAGAAATTGTGGTGAATGAATTGGGGCGATCGCTGCGATGGGGAATTTCAAGTACGTAGTCCTCTTCTTGGCAAAGATTCTGAAGTATTGTTAGTTGTTCAGTCAGAGACCTTTTACGAGAAGACAGTCGCTTAATCAGACGGTAAACCTCTTTGAGAGAGGGTTCATCAAGGTCTAACAATTGGTTTTGAATGAGGTCGAGGGTGGTCATAGAGATCGCCTCTTGCTACAAAATGAAGATAGTTTATTTTAGCATTGCGTTTTATACAATGCTTTAATTCAACATTCTCACTTCTCACATTTTTCCGCTGGAGCTTGAGGGCCGATCGTCGGTTATCGCGAATAACGGATCATGCGAAAAATCCGTTTATTTCTAACTGGCAATTGCTATCACGTTACGATGCGCTGTAACAATCGTGAATTCAAACTCGTTCGGCTTGAATGTCGGGAGGTGTTGCTGTATGCGTTGAATCAATGTAGGGAGAAGTATGCCTTTAAGCTGTATGGCATCTGCATTATGAGTAATCATGTGCATTATTTAATCTCGCCTGAGATTGCTGACGAATTGCCGAAGATTATGCATTGGCTGAATTGGTATACGGCGATGTGCTTTAACCGAATGCTGAATCGGACGGGGCATTTCTGGGAACAGCGGTATCATTCCGTGGGTTTCCCGAGTAGCGACTATCGGCGGGTGCTGAATACGTTGCGCTATATCCATGCCAACCCGAAAGCGGCGGGAATGCAGCGGGGATTTTTCTTTGATTTTAGCAACTATGGCAGCTATGAACGGCTGACCCTAGATGGAATCACGGAGTGGCATCCGGCATTTATGGCGCTGGCGGCGGGGCTGGAGCTTTGTGCG
>JANXNM010000513.1 GCA_025354065.1 Synechococcales cyanobacterium 340R_concoct_173_sub
TTGGGATTGCGATCGTCTTTTGCCAGTTGACCCCCAACGATGAACCCGGTTAGTGGGTCGATCGCCCCGATGCCATAACCGCCCCACTCTTGCCATAACCACCCACGGGATAGACAATCATCGATCTCAGATTGGGTTAAGCTGCGCCGTAACAGGTCCGAATTTTGGTTAGGGGTGAGTGCGTTCGGTTTGTTGCTTAAGAGCTTGTGACGTGATTCTAGGGGCGGTAAAGCCGATCGTTCGGTTGCTTCACGTTCTGCCTTAATTCGATCGCGGTCTACTTTCGCTTCTAGCCGATCTTGCCAATTCCCGGACCGATCGTCAGGGGCGAAAATATTCCAGATTCCTGTTGACGGCCTGACGTAACGGTAGCCGCTTGGCTCATCGCCTTGCCCCAAATTCCCGCACAAAACGCTTGCGGAATGGGCTTGAGTGCGACACTTGCCAGACGTGTTATCGCAGATGGGACAAGGGTTTGATTTTCTGGTGGGGATGAAGTTAGACATCGGAGTTGCCTCCGTTCTCGATCGCAATCAACAGCCGATCTACAAGCCGCGATCGCCATCGACTATAGGGCAGTTTCTCGGCTCGTGTCTTTTGCGGGGCAGAAGTTGCAAATTTGCGGGGCATTTGCGGGGCATTTGCGGGGCAGTGCGTAAGGGTTTCAGCCGTTTTACTGACTGCGATCGGCTTCAAAGGTGCGCTAGTTAAGGGTTTACTGTTCGAGTTTTGCGGGGTAAACTGGTACATAGAAATGAAATTGCCTCCGTTAGCTCGGGTGTAATTGGACCCTCACAAGCCGCAGCCGACCGCCAAGAAGGACAAGCAGCATGTGGGGGTAATTTTTTTGTAGAACAGGCGATCTAGAATTCTTGAAAACCAATCTATCGGATAAATTAAGAGCGTTTCAAAATTGGTTCCGATTGTTACGAAGTGTTAAGCCGATAGCTCCCATTTTTGGAGTAAACCTTTTGCCCATTAACCCATGCAAAAGCAGGGCTAGCGACGTTAACCCATTCGCCACGCCTACGGGCAGAGACCACTTGTATTTCTATACAGCGATCGAGTGATTCCTGATGCTTATCAAGACATTGCTTCAATCGTCTTAATCTTTGTGGTGATTGCCTGTACGCAAGTCCACACCAATAAATAGAAAAGAGATCCCAATCAATAGCCCCTTGAGTTTTAAGCCTGTTGACATAGGTTCTAAAGTGTGGATGTGCCCCAACACGTTTATCTCTTTCTTCTAACGGTTTTCGGTTTAGGCAATCTTGAGCAGATTTTGCCATCTGCTTCGGTGAGATTTCCACATACTTTTCTAGACAAAAAGAAACATCGAAAATCGATCTGTCCAACAAGGCTTGTCTAAAGAGGTCTTGTGCGGTTTTGAATGGGAAGGGAAAGTTGGCTTTTAGCGCTTGAATTTTTATTTCTGAAAACCCGCATTGGATTAAAGCCCAAAGATCAATCAGACAATCAACCTCATTCCAAATGATATTTTTTTGTTTCTGTAGAATCTGAAGGCCTTCTAGTGGGTCATTTTGTCCAGTAAAAAAGGCTCTAAAGCACTGTCCTATCAACTCATAGTCTGTTCTTAATCTCCGATATTCTCTTCTTTGATCGGTTGTTAATTCCTGTTCTATATCTGGAGGAAGGGTCTGAATAAAATAAGCAATCTTCTTTTCAATAGCACTCATAAACCTAAACCCCCAAAACGATCGCAGTCGTCAGCTTTAACTCAGGAAATGTAGGAGAGACGATCGCATCCTCACCCCTGAAGGTTTGGAACTGGTAGGAACCGGATACCAGTGAACCGGCCATCACCCATGAACGCTGAGGGTCAATCAACCAATATTCAGGAATTCCGATCGCTGCGTATTGGTCGGGCTTGTCTTGATAGTCGCGTCTATAGTTCTCAGAATCCTCATTGCCAGGTGAAACGACTTCGACCACAAGCCGGGGCGGTGGCATCTTTCGGGTAATCGTGGCTCGTTTTTTCAGCAGCG
>JANXNM010000517.1 GCA_025354065.1 Synechococcales cyanobacterium 340R_concoct_173_sub
GCTGGCGGGGAGTATGTTGGGCTTGTTGGAAAAGGTGAATCCAAATATGGGTTGGTTTATGATTTTGCCGCTGTTTGCATCGGTTATTTTGGGGGGAATTGGCAATCCTTACGGGGCTATTGTTGGGGCGTTTATTATTGCTATTGCGCAGGAAGTGGGTGCTGGGATGAGCCAGACCTTGGGACCGTTGTATGTGACGTTGTTACAAAATCCATTTTTGTATCCGATCATTCGTTTGATGAGTGCGGATTATAAAATCGGGATTGCCTTAGTGATTATGGTGCTGGTTTTATTATTCAAACCACAAGGATTGTTTAGAGGCACGACGTAACTCAAAATTTTCCACTCAAAACCTCCCGGAAATTTGGGAGATTTTGAATTGGGAATCGGCTTACTTCAACAGCACTTTTAACGATCGGACCTCGGCTAAGTTCCCCGATAGCACAATGCCCCGATCGTTTGCGGCGAGATGGCGGAGGATTTTGTAAATCGCCTCTACTTGGTCAGGCATTTTGGCTTTAATGGCCAGATCCATTAGACCGATTGGAGCCGTTTCTGTGCGAAGAATAGTCATAATCTGACTCTGCACATCCAAGACCATGGCTGCCGCTTTTTTGCCCGCTTCTACGCCGGGTTGATGATAGGCATTCACATTAACAAGATAGCCATACAGCCCGACTGCTCGTTCATACAAGGCAATCAATGCACCAACCGTTTCCGCCGTGACTTCATTGACCGTGATGGTAATAGAATCGCGATCGTTCTCGTACAGTGCTGCTCGAGTGCCCTGAATTAATCCAGACAAATAATCGCCGCTGGTTACGCCTGGATCCACTTCGATCGAATTGCCTGATCGGTCTTTCAACACTTCAATGAACGTCAAGAAGAAATTCGATACGCCTTCTCGGAGTTGTTGAACATAGGCATGTTGATCCGTTGAACCTTTGTTGCCGTAAACCGCAATGCCTTGGTAGACCAATTTGCCGTCAAGGTCATACTGTTTGCCAATAGACTCCATCACCAACTGCTGAAGATAACGGCTAAACAGCAGCAAACTGTCTTTATAGGGCAGCACCACCATGTCTTTTTTACCGCGACCATCCCCAGAGAAATACCAGCTCATGGCCAATAAAGCGGCTGGATTTGTTTTCAGATCCTCGACTCGGGTGGCAATGTCCATCTCGCAAGCGCCCGCCAACATACCCCGAATATCGATGCCTTGGAGTGCAGCAGGCACTAGCCCAACGGGAGATAGTTCAGAGGTCCGGCCTCCCACCCAGTCGAACATGGGAAATATTGCTAGCCAACCGCCGCCTTTCGCCACGCCATCAAGCTGGCTGCCTTCCATAGTGATAGCCACGGCATATTCTGAAAATTTTAGTCCCGCTTTCATGTAAGCATCCTGGACTTCCAACATGCCATTACGAGCTTCTGGAGTGCCGCCGGATTTGGAAATGGTCAAAACTAATGTGCTGCTCAGCCGATCGCCCAACTTCGCCAATACCCGATCGATGCCAGCGGGATCGGTATTATCGACAAAATGAATTTGCATGGGCGGCAGATCCGACGACAATGCTTCCGCGACAAATTGCGGGCCAAGTGCCGATCCGCCGATGCCAATCGACAACACGTCGGTAAACTTGGCCGCAGTCGGAGGCTTGATGGCTCCGCTATGGATTTTGCTGACGAAGGTTTCAATACGCTCGATCGCATCCACAATTTCGGTCTTCATTTCCGGCGTTGGAGCCAAGTTGGGCGCTCTGAGCCAGTAATGGCCGACCATTCGATTTTCGTCTGGGTTGGCGATCGCGCCTGCTTCTAGTGCGGCCATCTCGCGGAAGGCCCGATCGAATTTTGGCTGCATCTCAGTGACAAAACTAGAGTCAAATTTCATCCGACTCACGTCTAGATAAAACGAGAGTCCTGGATGGTAGTAGAGCCAATCTTGATAGCGGTCCCAAAGTACAGTTGCGTTCATAATTCTAAATACTCCTCTTTGAATCCACGTCCAGTGTATTCGGGGTCT
>JANXNM010000535.1 GCA_025354065.1 Synechococcales cyanobacterium 340R_concoct_173_sub
CTGTTGGTCTAAGATAAAGGGAATTCTGAAAACCATTGGAGCTAGAACTTATCGTGATTTGCTGACAGCATTAGAAACTGCATTTCTAAGCGTGACTGAAAAGGACTTACTCGGTTGGTTTACGCATTGTTGTTACTGTACAGAAGAAAACTGGCAAACCTTACTAAATGAGGGCTGATTGACGTCCTGATTAGTGCCTCACTAGATTGGGAATGGCTATACTAGCTAGATATAAAGCTAAATTTTCTTCTTGTTCATTACATAAATTTACTTCTATACCATTAGCTTGAGAACTCCAATTACGTTCGCTTAAATATTGTAACCGTGAGCCATCGCCTAGGAATTTGTTGACTAATGCCACTTTATTCCAAGATTTTGAAGTGCCATTCCATTTAAACTCATCTGCCTTTAGTAATTCTCTAATATTGTATGTTCCGTTTGTCCCACGACCTAGTTGATTGCTAACTTTGACAGTGATAAAGCGAGTTTCAATTGTGGGGACTGGATAGTTTTTCCAGTCAAGTTCTTGTAGTTGCATTTTGCTGGTCAAGCCTGCAACAAATGGTGACATTTTGAAACTGTCTATGACTATATATAGCTCTTCCTTAGCACGGGTGAGAGCAACATAAAACAGGCGGCGATCATCTTCAATTAATTTGTTATCATCATCGCCAAAAATGCGAAAAAAGATAGAGTCAGGATGAATGCTGGGATAGTTATAAGCATCAAGAATGATTACTGCTTGTCGTTCTTTACCTTTGTATTTATGGGTTGTGGAAATATCGACTACTTGTTCTAAATCACCTACTAAGTTAAGTTCTTTGAGGATGTATTTACGAAATAAGTCTAATTTTTTGATTTTACTATCTACACCTTGCAACATATTTTTCTTGCTGAGTAGAACAACTTGTTTTCCGTCTTGGATGAGTTGTCCTGTTAGACGAATAATCGCGGCAGTCAAATCATAGCCATGTTCTTGTTCTTCGATCGCAGTCATCTGAAATTTAGCAATATTAACCAGTTGGATTTTGCCCTGTACTTGGGTTGATGGCTTGGCGGGTATGCCTTTATCACTCATCAACAACTTGTTACCAATCTCGACAATTTGCGAGCCTGATCGGTAATTGGTGGTGATGGGTAAGGTATGAGATGGTTGAAATATTTGGGTAAATTTTTTGTAATATTGCAAGTCCGCACCAGCAAAGCTATTGATAGCTTGCCAATCGTCACCAACACAGAAAAATAGGGATTCAGAATTTTGTTTTCTGATGGCTGTAACAAGGTTGTGAAAGAGCAGAGAAAAGTCTTGATACTCATCAATCATGATGTATTTAAGTTCTTTCAAGTCTCCTCGAACTTTGCTACTCAAAAATACAGTATTGCCTTCATTTACAGTTTTGGAGGCTCTTTGCATTAAGCCATCAAAGTCTTCTTCGCCTGTTTGCTGGAGACGCTTTAAATAGGAACTATAGAAATTTTGGGCTAGATCTAAAAATTGAAACTCTGTCTCAGTTGTTTGAGGGTTAGAGGCAAAATGACGCTCGATTTTTTCACTGAGTTGATTAGGAGTCAGGCATTTCTTGCGGCAACGCCCGATAAAATTAGTCATGGCTTTAGTAAAACGATCTATGGCACGTTCTTTAATTTTTTCCCAAATTTCTGAAGTGCTGAGACGGCTAAACTGAAGACCTTGTTCAGTAAGAATACTACTCAAGTAATCTTCCATTCCTTTGCGTCCATGTTGTTTTATGATCTGTGGATTTAGCTCGACAAAGAAATAATCAGATTGATCTTCTTGCCAATAACGTCTCTTTTGTTCTGATTGTTCATCATATTTTAGATCGCCTTGTAGTCCAAAGTATTCAATTACAATACCTTTTTTACGATTTACTTCTTTTAAAATCGTAAAGTCTGGATGGTAATTAACATTATTCCACCAAAAGTTTTTTTCATACTTAAATGGAATATCATGCTCAAATAGAAAATCAGCAATAATTTTTTCACCTCCAGACTTGTAATTCCAGCCGTCAATACCGATGTAGCTCATAGAACGTCGATATGCAACCATTTCCTCTGGCGTTAGATCGTATCCACCCTCAGAAATACCGAGCCAATCCTCTCTAAATTGAATCATCATTAGAGATTTGATTTGCTTGTAGTAGTCTGGATTTCTTAAATATTCATCAATCACACTTTGTAAGCTACGGCTCTTTGTTTGTTGGCCGTCTGGCTCATCGAAAATAAGTGTTTCATCAGGATGTACTAAGTGATAAGCCAGTGCATGAAATGTCATGGCATAGGGCGGATCATTCTGTAAATGTTTTTGTAATCTTTCTCTAATTTCTTGAGCAGCTTTTCTATTAAATGCTAATAGTAAGATTTCAGATGGTTTAATACCGCAGTGTTTTTGTAAAAATATTGCACGATTAACTAATGTGGATGTTTTGCCACTGCCAGCCCTTGCAATAACTCGTACATGTTTATTGACTGAGCCAATTGCTAAAGATTGTTCTAAATCTGGTTTATTCTGTAAATTTTCTTCTGTCCAAGATTGAACAAATTTTTGTTTCTTGGACTTATATTCTTCTAGATCGACATAACTTTTAAAGCTAGCTAGATATAGTCTGTTTGCTTCAATAAAGGAAAGCTTAAAACATTCATCTATCTGATTAATAATGCCAGCTTTCCTTCTATTATTATGTGCCTGACAAATCTCATTATATTCTTGATGTGATATGTAGCTACTACAATTGGTTCTATAGAAAATATTAGCTTCACCAAACAAATCTTTTTCTAATAATTTCGTTAATTTATTTGTTAATTGCAGTCTTATAGCATTATTCTTCATGCCGATATATTCTGGCTTAGATATATGAATTTCACATTCAGCTTGATAAAAACAATCAGATTCATTAAACAAGTAAAAATTCAATAGTTTCTCTAATTCTAAAAACAATTATTCTCTTATGATTGAATCAAATTCGGATTGGCCTATGATTTTACTGCATTTGTTTTGATATAGTATTGTCGCTTCCTTGAACTGGGATTGTTTTAATAAAGTCTCTATCGTACCTATTAATAATGGTTTTTGTAATTTGCAATATTTTTGAAAATACAAATCATACTTCCTTTTATATTCAATTGCGCTTATATGTTTTATACAACTGTTTGTGTATAGCTCTCCAGCTTCTTTAAATAACTCTTTCTCTAACAAATTATTTATCTTTGACCAACAATCTATTTCTTCTTTACAGTCTAATATATTTTTCTTAAGCCAACACTGTACTTCTAGCTCAAGTGAATCGATTAACTTATTATTCTGAAAGTATTCATAGATTTCTAGTGTCAGACTATAATTTAAATCGATATGTGTAAAATATTCAAGTAATGTTAACCACGCCCATCTTGTTTGACCTATAAAAATATCTTCATCATCAAATTCAGTGATTGTTCCTGACATTCCATCCTTATGATGTATGCTTAACCCTATCGCTTTTCTAAGCTTACTTATATCACTATTAGCATACTTGTAAAAAAGCAACAATGAATACATTTTAAACTCTCAGTTGTTCATGGATAGTTGTTGAGCATCTCAGATATTTGTGGCCCAAATACAATATCTCTCATGCCACTCCTCAGTCGAAATCGTAACCAAACCGCACCTTTTTCTAAATTAAAAACCGCATCTAACAAACTTTTGCGATTTGCCGAATTGGAAAGCAAATGCTCCGTCTCATCTTGACTATTAATCAATGAAGTTATCTTAACCTGAGTGCTTTCATCTGTGAACCCCCTGTCCAGACTCGTCAGTGCGTTGACAAAGGAGCACTTCGATATTTGAAGGAAGGTCGAGAGTGATGGACATTAGATTAACGTGAGTTCGGGTAGGGCATAGCCAAAATTCATCAATATCTCACAGCCATTCAAGAGAGTGCTGTGAAATAACAGGAACATGCGATCGCGCAATCGGTCGCTAGACTCCTGCAACACAGCCGATCTCAAGAAGAATTAGTGTCTTGGCAGCGAGTTGCTTTACCGACTTGTCTGATGGTACTGAGTGTGATGACCTGTAGTATTGGGACGGGCTGGTTTTTGGCAAGCCAATTCCAACCGAAACCTTCTCCGATCGCTCCTGGAGCCGCCGTGAAGTTAACAGAGCAACAGGTCCAAGATTTGAAATTGGCATCCACACCAGAGGGTCGATTTGTGCTGAATATTGCAGCTTATAATCCCGGTAAGATTCAGGATTGCTTGAGTAATCAGGCAGAGGTCTTGAAGACAACGATTCAGGTTCCGACTTTGGGTAAAGTTGAATATGGTGCTTGTTTGTTGTGGGTAGTTCCAACGGAACAGCGAAAGTTTTCGCCTTGAAAGGGGGCTTGTCTGCTATGCCTTTGTTCGTTGTAGACAAGATATAATCATCCAAGTTCAAGTTAAGGAGGGAAATGCAGCAAATTATTCGGTTACTTCAGGAAGAGAATCGACAACCCGTAACTGGACTGCTTCTAAACTTGGAACAAAAGCATTTAGATGATATTGAAACACTCTGGCGGGAACCTCTTCGGCTTTATCAGCAGCAGGATAAGCTCTGGGACTGGTCATTTAAGCGTAGTCTTTCTCTGAGGAGAGAAGATTGTGAAAGCTATGCGATCGAGTGTAATGGTCGAACCCAGGGTTTGATGTCAATCGAGACTCAAGGTCGTTTCTCACAGTGGAGTCCAGGTCAACCGATCGTCTACATTCAAGCACTTGCGACCGCTCCCTGGAATCGAAAAAGTATCCGCCGTCCAGCAAAATTTCGGGGTGTTGGTCGGACATTACTTCTCTTTGCTCAGCAACGCAATTTAGAATTAAGGTATGAAGGTCGAGTTGGGTTACATGCTTTGCGTCAAGTCGAGGTATTTTATGAAAACCAAGGCATGATGCGCTTCGATCCTGATCCCGACGAATATTTTGACCCAGAAGACCCACCTCTAACCTATTTTGAATACCCTCCCTTTACTCCGGACCGTTAAATCACTATGGAAAGCAAAAATAAATCTGAATCCACCGCAATTCCCAATCTAATGAATTTAGTCTTCGATGATGATTGGCTAAAAGAAGCTGCTAGTCTTGAAGATATGATTGATGGTGAAATAACAGCAGGCTATTCAGGGCCAGCTTTGTCGCAGGTCTTAGCGAATCCAGCAGGATTTCGTAATACTCAGCGTATCCGATCGATCGTCCTGCAAGAATTTCGAGATTTACTGCAAGAATTCAATCTCGGTATGGGAATTGATGCCGCCTTTATTTGCGGGAAAGCTAGACTTCAGGAGCATCTTCAAAATCCGTCTAGGTCAATTCAAGAACAACTTTGGGTAATATTGGAA
>JANXNM010000556.1 GCA_025354065.1 Synechococcales cyanobacterium 340R_concoct_173_sub
ACCGATGAAGAATTCGAGAAAATTTGTCGTGAAAATCGCGATCGTAAATTTGAACGCACCGCCCAAAGAGAATTGGTCATCATGTCGCTAACAGGTGGTGAAACGGGACGGCGAAATATCAAGCTGTCAGCCCGATTGGAGGTGTGGAGTGACGCGGCTCAGTTGGGTGTGGCGTTTGATTCGTCTACAGGATTTCGGTTGCCCAATGGTGCCATCCGATCGCCCGATGCGGCTTGGGTTTCGCAATCCAGGTGGGACGCATTAACCCCAGAGCAACGTAAAAAATGGGTGCCGCTCTGTCCTGATTTTGTGGTGGAACTCAAGTCTCCGTCGGACGATATCGCAGACTTACAAACTAAAATGTTGGAATATCAGGAAAATGGGCTGAAATTGGGTTGGTTAATCCATCCCGATCGGCAACTTGTCGAGGTGTATCAAGCCGATCGATCGATGGAGTTATTAATCAATCCCGAAGAAATCTCAGCCGATGAAATTATGTCGGGTTTTGTGCTCAAATTGGCTGGAATTCTGACCTCATAATTATTGGGCTAAAGTCTAGTAAAACCGGGGTGTGGACTGGTTTACGATCTTTTCGTGCAAATCCGTATAAGTGGAGTACCATTTTCTCACCTCAGCAAGTTTATAGAGACTTGGGTAATTAGTTTTTCGGTTCAAAATCCGGTTTAAGAGTAAGTGTGAGTCATGGTTTATCAAGCGGACGATCGGTCAGAACTATCATCAGAAGCAACAATGGTGGAGTTAGCGCAGGGCGGTCATTTGCCATCGCTTAATGCTTGGCTTAATCAGCGTTTAGCCACTCACCGATTGTGGACCAAACTGAGCTATGTTCGTCCCGGTTATGTTCGTATTGCGATCGCCCTGCGCCCCTCAGCCAACGTTTCCGCAAAAAGTCCGGCCTTCCAAAAACGCTTAACTCGACTTATCTGTCATCAACTTTGGGTCCTCAATTCTGATGTGCTAGATGGGGCTTATGTTGTTGTGTCCTATGTTGGCAAGTCTAGTATTTTATGGAAACAGTCTGTTCGCATTACGTCTCCTGCCCGCAAAGCCGTAATTGCTGCGGCCCAAGCCAATACCCAGGCTAATGCAGATCAATCGAACGTGACCCGATCGCCCCAGCATCTCAATCGGGCATTACATCAGGCGACTCAGAAACGTAAGCAATTCCAACTGCTACGATCGATGATGATTAGTGGATCATCCGCCGCTGCATTTATGATGGGCTGTTGGCTCGGATATGCTGATGCACCCGCAGAACAAACATCCGCCTCTGCGTCCAACGGCATTGTTCAAGTATCCAAGCCGGGGAAGGCAACGGTTAAGACTGCCCTTGAAACGATCGCCGTTGTCCCGCATAAGACCCAAAGCGCAGGCCCAGCGGTCAATCTGATATTTGGTGGAGACGTGACATTGACTGATGCCTACACGGATAAGGTGGGCAAAAACCATAAATGGGCGTTCTCCCAACTTGAAGAATTTCGTCAAGCCGATGTCAGCATGGTAAATCTGGAAGCCCCATTCACCAGTGCCGCCCAGCCACTTCCGGGTAAAATGTTTAATTTCAAAGCGCCAATTGAGAATGTTCAAGTTCTGCAAAGTGGCGGCATAGATATTGTTAATTTGGCTAACAATCACGCGATGGATTACCAAAGCGCAGGTCTACTTGAAACGACTCAAACCTTACAAAAAGCGGGCATTCAATCGATCGGAGCTGGGGAAAATATCAAAGCTGCTCGTCGTCCGGTGATTATGGATGTGAAAGGCAAAAAAATTGCATATCTGGGTTATTACGATGCAGATCTTCATGCTGCAACGGCCCAAGGTGCTGGGACAAATCCTCGCCATAACGATCGGGTGGCCGCCGACATTAAAGCCCTTCGTCAGGAAGTGGACTGGATTGTCGTTAATTACCATTGGGGCGAAGAATTAGCAAAATATCCCGGCGATTGGCAAATTGATCTGGCCCGGTTTACCGTTGATCAAGGTGCGGATCTAGTGGTTGGCCATCATCCCCATGTGCTTCAGGGCGCGGAAGTTTACAAAGGTCGTCCAATTGTCTATTCGTTAGGCAACTTTATTTTTGGCGGAAATTCGACCAGCGATTATGATACGGCGGCGCTTAAGGTTTCGTTGAAAGATCAGCAAATGCGTGTGGAATTTCTTCCTATTCAGGTTCGTGGTTATCAGCCTCGGGTTGTAAATGGTCAAGCTGGGCAGCAAATCTTAGGCCAAATTACCGGGGTTTCAGATATTTTCCAACAGCCTATGACAGGGACCATGACGCTGAATACCACGACCAATCAAGTGGTCCCGATCGAAGCTGCCAAACCGACTGCTGCCAATGCAACTCCGACGATCGCTCCAACTGAGCCGATCGTTCCAGCGAAAAATCCCAATTCTGATTCAAAATCTGACCCCAATTCTGAGGCCAAGACGGATGCTAAACCTGAGGTTGAAAAAACACCTGATCCTGAAAATCCTTGGAGTCAAGATTCATTCATTAGCGGCCCTAATAAAGGTGAGAAACTCTTGAAACCCCACAGTGCCTTGCCTCAGGAATTCGACACGGATGGCAAATCCATTATCAAGACCGCTGCTTTAAAGGAAGTGGCGATCGATGCTGTGGAAGCTGACTCGGATGAAGCTGAGGATCGGATAATGGTTGTCCCTGAACCTGTATCTGTGGTTACTCCTGAAGTCTCCCGCACCAGCCTAGAACCCATGAGAAAGCATTACGCTGAATCCGTCACTCACTCGAATAGCATTCAAGTTGCGGCCAATCCCTAAAAGACTCCATCATCAGCAAAATGAGTCGGGTACTCTCCTGTAAAATTCAACAAGTCCCGTTAAAGGTTTTTTGCATGTACACGGTCAAATCCCAACTTCCAGATGCAAATTCTGCCTATCAAACGCCTGTGTATTGGCTTAAGGATAGTGAGGCGGATAGCTCGATAGCAGTATTGCCCGATCGGGGCGGGATACTGACTGAATGGATCCATCAAGGTAAAAATATTTTTTATCTCGATTGGGAGCGCTATCAAGATCCCAAAATGTCGATTCGGGGCGGCAATCCTATTCTCTTCCCAATTTGTGGCAATCTTCCCGACAACCACTACACCGAAAACGGTATTTCCTACAACCTTGGGCAACATGGGTTTGCTCGCAACATGGTCTGGACTGTCACCGACACGGGGACCGAAGATGATGCAAGTATTACCTTAAGTCTGGGTCACACGCCTGAAACATTGGTGGTATATCCCTTTGAATTTGATTTGAGATATACTTACAAAATTAAAGGCAATGTACTAGTAATCGACACTGCATTTACAAATTTGAGCGATCGGCCCATGCCCTTTAGTGCAGGATTTCATCCTTACTTTCCGGCTGCTGACAAATCAAAATTACAATTTGAGATTCCGGCCAAGACTGCGATCGTTGATCAAAAAACTCAAACTAAAAAACCATTCAACAACAGTTTCGACTTCGCAGTTGCCGAAATTGACTGGTGCTTCGACGAACTCACAGGCACCACTGCCATTGTCACCGACCAAGCGGCCCAGACGAAACTCACATTGCAATATGACAAAGAATATTCCACCCTCGTCTTCTGGACTCTCAAAGACAAGGAATTCTATTGCTTAGAACCGTGGAGTGCGCCCCGTAATGCCATGAATACAGGGAATCATTTGTTGTCCTTGGCTCCGGGCGAAACCCGATCGCTCCGGTTTATCATGACAATCGAGTCGATCGATTAATTGCTGCTTACTAGAATTCAACGCTTAGTCCTCCCTTACCTTTGGCGCAGCCTGCCCGTAGGGGATTTAGGGGGATCGGACCATGTTTCAGCATAGAGATTTAAAATAAAAGCACTGTCGTACATTGCGGCAGTACGCGCCAATTGGGCTGGGAAAGGTTTCATGATTACTGCTTTGATTGTGCTAATTGGGATTGGAATTGTGGGTTGGGGATATTGGAAATCCAGACCTAATGGCGAACTAGGACTCTATACCTGGCTCCAATCAGTCATGCTTCTGCTACCATGGGTCATCTTTTTTGGCCTATTTTCAGCGGGAATGTATCTAGATTTAACCGGAATGCTGGTTCTGTTTGTGGCCTCAACCGCAGGATATGTCGTTCTTGGTAATAAAATTCGGACCATAGCCCCAGAAGAACTCGCAAAACGTGCCGAAGCCCTGATCAAAGCCCGCGCTGAGGTTGATGCTCCGAAAGAATCGACAGATACAACATTGACAGATACAAACAGTAGTAGCTCACAGAGTCCATTGCCGAAGATCGAACCCAATAGTGTTGTCCCGATTCCCGATGAAGATTTGCAATTGATTCGTGGGATTTTTGGCTTAGATACCTTCTTTGCTACCGAAACCTTGCCCTTCCAAGATGGTGTGGTATTCAATGGCAATCTGCGCGGTGAAATGAATTCGACCTTCGATAAACTCACCGTCAAACTTGCTGAACAAGTGAACGATCGCTATCGCTTATTCTTGATCGAAAACAATGAGCTTCGGCCCACAGTTGTCGTTCTCCCTAGCAGCAACGATCCAAAACCCCTAACGCCGCCGCAACAACTTCTTGCTGTCGTCTTATTTTTTGTCACGATCGCCACTTGCTGTGAAACCGCCGGAATCTTGCAAGGCTTTGATTTTTATGTTTCCCTCAACAGGTACCGGGAAGTCTTGCCCATTGGGTTAGGCATAACCTCGATATTAGTCGCCCATGAACTTGGCCATTGGTTCATGGCTCGCCGTTATGATGTCAAACTCAGCCTGCCATTTTTTCTGCCCACTTGGGAAATCGGAGCCTTTGGTGCACTAACCAATTTTCAATCCATTCTCAAAACCCGCAATGTGTTGTTTGATATTGCGATCGCAGGTCCAGCAGCAGGTGGATTATTATCCTTTGGTCTATTGCTCACCGGACTGATATTGTCTACCGAAACCAGTCAATTCAAAGTCCCAACTGAGTTTTTTGAAGGATCGGTATTGGTGGGAACAATGGCACGAGTTATCTTGGGCAATGCCGTCCAGAACGAAACAGTCAACGTCAATCCCATGGTTGTTCTGGGTTGGCTGGGCTTGGTCATTAATGCCATTAACCTAATGCCTGCGGGTCGTCTCGATGGAGGCCGGATCGTCCAAGCCATCTACGGACGTAAAATTGCAAACAGGGCTACAACCGCCACTCTAATTGTGTTGACATTGGTTTCGTTGGTGAATCCATTGGCGCTGTACTGGGCTATTGTTATCTTATTCCTTCAACGGAATCTAGAACGCCCAAGTCTCAATGAACTCACCGAACCCGACGATACTCGCGCCGCATTGGCATTACTGAGCTTGTTTATCATGATCACCGTTCTGCTGCCACTCACCCCAAGTCTGGCGGGACGATTAGGATTCCACATCTAATGGATTTAGCTAATGGTCTGGCCGGAGATTTACCGTCTCTCTCTGAAATATTGTGTCAACTTGGTGTCAACCTCAGCATTTCTGGGTACTGTGGATAAGAAGGCTTTAAGGAAGTCGCCCATGGATAGCCGCCCGCCCGAAAAACTGAAAATGTTGATTGTGGACGATGAGCCAGATAACTTAGATCTACTCTATCGAACCTTTCGGCTTGACTTCCAGGTCTTACGATCGGAAAGTGCTATCTCAGCTTTAGCACTGCTAGAGAAACACGGTGAAGTCGCGATTATTATTTCTGACCAACGAATGCCTGAAATGTTGGGTACTGAATTTCTGAGCCTTGCCGCTGAGCGCTTTCCCGACACAATTAGGATTGTGTTGACGGCCTACACCGATGTCAAAGATTTAGTCGATGCCATCAACTCCGGCAAAGTATTTAAATACATCACCAAACCCTGGAATCAACAGCAGCTTCAGGCAGTTATTCAGCAAGCCGCCGAGACCTATCAAGTTTTGAAACAGCGGACCGATGAACTGCGTCGATCGTTGCGTCGCGAATCATTATTTAACGTCGTCATCACTGCCATTCGTGAGTCTTTGGACTACCGCAGTATGCTCCAAACGTTTGTGCGAGCTGTGCGGAAAGCATTTAATGCCGACACTTGCATACTGTATCCGGTCGAAAGTGGGATTCAGATTACCCAGCCCATTTCGGCTCAAGAAATAGCGGTGCCGACTAGTTCAGATGCCTACAAACTAGATTCAGATCTACAAGACTTACTCCAGAATATTCTCTATCAACCTATATCCATCGATACGGGTGTCAAGTCTTTTTACCTGAAGTCGTCTTACGCTAATGATTCAACCCTCCATCGATCGCTTGCTGTCAATCCGATCGATCGCATTGTCCTACCCTGTACCTATCAAAGCGATTTACTCGGCATTCTCACGCTGAGCCGTGCTGAAACTGCTTGGTCTCGGGAAGATGTGAAATTGTTGGAAATGGTGGTGGAGCAGGCGGCGATCGCAATTTCCCAAGCCAAACTCTACCAGCGAACCCAACAGCAATCCGAACAAATGCGGGCCGAACTCTCCGTCGCTCGCCAAGTCCAAAACAACCTCCTCCGCCAAACTCTTCCCACTAATGATAAACTTCGTGTTCAAGCTTGCTGTCATCCGGCACGGGAAGTAGGTGGTGACTTTTTTGAGGTGTACCAACATCCCCAGGGGGATCTCTGGTTGGCGGTAGGTGATGTTTCGGGCAAAGGGGTTCCAGCAGCGCTGTTCATGGCCAGCGCCATTTCGGTCTTGCGTCGTGAACTAGGCCAAGAAGTTTCCCCTAATCCTTCAGAGGTCATGGGTAATCTCAACCATATTCTGTTTGATGATTTAGTGAGTACCAACCGTTTCATTACTATGATTCTGGCTCGTTACCGTCCTGACACCGGACATCTGATGTATGCAAATGCAGGGCATTTATATCCCATGAAATATTCCTCTAATTGCTCTGATCTATTGGAGCCGGAATATCCCACCACGCGAGGCATTCCCCTCGGCATCCGATCGAAATGGGTTGCACCCACGGGAGACCTTACTCTTGCCTCTGGCGATGTGTTTGTGTTGATGAGTGATGGCATTACCGAAGCAACAATGCGGGACGGGCAAGAGTTAGAAAATCTTCCCGGTACTGATATTCCGACGATGATGTTGCAGCAATCTGGACTCTGGAAACTCTTGAGAAAAGAAGGGGCGACCATTGACCTGAAGCATCTTCTCCAAGAAATCCGCAACAAAACTATCGCTCAAGAAGACGATCAAACCATTCTTTCTTTGGAGGTGCTTTAATCATGAAAACCGAATTGCACCTGCCCAGTGACTTGCGCTTTCTAAGTGTCGCGGAGGAATGGTTATTCAGCACTCTGAAAGTTTCTTTGGGTGATGAAGTTGATTGGACTCGTCAAACGGGACGATTACGTCTTGCTCTCGTGGAAGCCTATTCCAATGTTGTTCGTCATGCTCACCGTGAACAGCCGAATATTCCAATTATTTTGAAGTTAGAACTGCGCGATCGTGATTTGTCGCTAGAAATTTGGGATCAAGGACAGGGGTATAATCCCTCGGATTATCAAGCGCCGTCTCCCCAAGATAAGCAAGAACACGGTTATGGGTGGCTGATTTTGAATCGCTTAATGGATCGTGTGGAGTATCGATTGCAGGTGGATGGCAGTAACTGCTTAAAGTTAGAGACGAATCTCCCTCGACCTGTATCAATCGCGTCTGAAGTAGAGTCAGCTCCGGTTTAGACGCAAACCAGTTAGGCTCTTTTTTCTGGATTAATTTTTTCTAAATTATTGAGTTCTAAATTATTGAGTTCTAAATTATCGCCCTAACTGGTTTGAAATCCCTACGCAACCACCGGGAACGGTCGATCGGGTTTTCTCTCCGCCCCATCTGCAAATGTAGCAGCGTTGGTCTTCGGAGATGTCTTCGGCATTGGTGAAATCAGCATTTTCCACCACGGCTCCAGTATGTTCCCCAGTACGGTAATTGGGTGCTTCGGTACGGCTGCGAGGTGAGGCAGTCTCGGGGTTTCCGTAGTAGAGACGTGCGCCGTTTAGATCGGAATTGCTTAGGTTTGCGCCGACTAAAATCGATCGCGATAGATTGGATTTGACCAATTCACAATTGCTTAGATTTACCCGAATTAGATTGGCCTCACTCAAATCGACCCAACGCAAATCACTATCTTCTAAACTCGAACCCGCCAGCATTACGCCTAAATCAACGACCCGGGTGCCATTGTTTCGATCTTCCGCATACCCGCCCATCCCATCTAAAATCGGGCGTCCCAAGCGTTGATCGCGTTTGAGGGGTGACAGTAGTTTTGCCCGTGAGAGAAACCGCAGAATCTTGGCTTTCCCGATCGCATCTACACTACTAAAAATTGCAGCTGTACGGCCTTCTGCGATCGCTCTCTCTTGAGGCCAGTCTTCGAGGAGTCCTTCATCATCCAATACTAAATCAGAAATACCTTGGAAATAAGTATCAATGGTTTGCTGTTGAGTAATTGTATTTTGTTGAATAGTTAAATCTTTTGAAATAACGTATTGTCGCCATGCCACATATACAGCTAATACTGCAATTAAAATTTGTCCCAATGCACCAAATACTTCGCCCAATGCCCCGATCGCATCCCAATTTGCATCCGCCAACTGAAACGAAATCCATCGACTTGCCCCAAAGGATTGCAATAATCCCACTAGCCCAAACCCTAACCCCAGTGAAGCCAATAATACCCCACCATCTTTCGGGGAAATGAGTTCGATTAGACTCGATTTGACCGAGGGATAAAAGATACGGCCTGACATGATGATGGCAATGAGAGAGCCGACGATCGTAACAAGGCGATTTCCCAGGAATACTCCGAGGAGCAAGATTGCGATCGACAGTAACAATACAATCAACATAGTTTTGAGACTGGGCGCGTTCTCATCTAGGTCTGCTGCTGATGGGTCGAAGCTGGATTTGGAGGGGAGGGTATTCATGGGATGACATGGCGCAAGACTAGGTTTATGGTACCTTAAGCCTCTGCAATGGACCTATACTTATTGCCATACTGAATCTGAGTATCGAGTTTTAAAATAACATGGCAATTCTGCAACAATTTCAAGCTGAACTCGGACGCGCCTGGATTCAATTCAAACGCTATCCAGCAGAATCCATTGGTGGCATTTTTATTACGACGAGTATTTTTTATGGGTTGTTTTTGAGTGCGAAGTATATTGCGGGTCCGACGCTCCAGTTTGGCGATCGGTTAGATTCGGTGATTGTGGGTTATGTGTTGTGGTCGCTTGTGTTGTTTGTGGGGGCAAGTATTGTCGGGACATTGCAAGATGAGGCGCAAACGGGGACGCTGGAGCAGCTGTTTTTGTCGTCTATGGGGGCGCGTCGAGTTTTTCTGTTGCGGGCGATCGCAAGTCTATGTATTCAACTAATTCTAATTACGATCATTTTGACAATTATTATGGTGTTGACAGGACGCTATTTAACCTTTACGCCAGCGGTACTTCCAGCGTTAGCAGTCGTGTTACTTCCGGCCTATGGATTAGCATTTTTTATGGGTTCGATCGCATTGTTATTTAAGCGTGTTCAACAGTTTTTAGGGATTCTTCAGTTTGGCTATTTATTTTTACTCACAGCACCCACCGAAGAATGGACCGGAACAGGTAAGGTTGTTGGCTGGTTGTTGCCCATGAGTCCGGGGGCGGGGTTGTTACGATCGTTGATGGCCAAGAATTTACCTTGGGATTGGGGGCAGTTTTCCATCGCATTGTTGAATGGGTTAGGCTACTTTGCGATCGGTTGGACGACATTTTATATTGCAGAACGAGAGACCAAACGACGAGGACGATTGGGGGGATATTAGAAATTTAACTGTGAGAATTATAATTTAAGATATCAGACTTTGTTAACTTATCTTGAGATAACAACCGATCCTCACCTAATTTTGTAAAAATGAATACAGAAATTAGTTTCTAGGTTTTCCTCAACTTAACTGAGGAAGATTATTTTGACGAGTTTGATGAATTTGAAATGGAGAAAGCTGATGTCTCTTCAAGCAGTTTTAGATTATGTTCCCGTATCGTCCCTAGAAAAGGCGATCGGTTGGACCCCGGTTTGTCATATCACTTATCATAGAGATACTTGGGTTAAGTTGGTCCAGCCTCCGAGTTTCTATGCCTTCGATGAAGCTAAGTTAATCTGTCAGGATTCATCCACCACTTGGATCGTCTGGGTTCCGGATCACGGTGAAGTGACGTTAGATCGGAGTGATTTTTATTGTTAGCCTCTGTTAATTTCAACCTCTAAGATATACCAAGGACCAAAGCTCACTATCACTGAAACAACAATGAGAGTAAGCCGGGTTTATTGGGCGATCGATTGGACCTCTGTTAGTCCTCCCTCACCTTCGGGCGATGAGTGGAAACAACGTGCAATTCTTTGAGTTGTTTGTCTTCAACACTAGAAGGGGCATTGGTCAGAACACAGCGGGCTTGCTGAGTTTTCGGGAAGGCGATCGCATCTCGAATGGAATCTTCACCCGCGAGTAACATCACCAAACGATCGAGACCAAAGGCAATTCCAGCATGGGGTGGTGTGCCATACTCAAAGGCTTCGAGTAAGAACCCAAATTTGCTCTGTGCTTCTTCATCCGAAAGACCGATCGTGGTAAACACTTTGGCTTGCAAATCAGGTTGATAAATCCGCAAACTTCCACCCCCAATTTCATAACCATTCAATACAATGTCATAGGCTTGAGCGCGGGCAGTGGCTAGGTCGTGGGCATCTTCGGGGAATGGGGCCGTGAATGGATGGTGTAATGCTTCGAGGCGTTTTTCGTCAGTATT
>JANXNM010000558.1 GCA_025354065.1 Synechococcales cyanobacterium 340R_concoct_173_sub
CCTCAAAAAGTATGGGCGAACTCCCCACCATCACCTTAGAAAAAATACGCGAAACAGCAAAAAAACAAAACGCTACACTAATCGAATATGCGATCGTTCCTGATGAAGATTTTAAATTCCGAGGAAAACAACGAGCGAATGCTGGCAAGCTCCTAATTTGGGTCGTTAATCCCAAGGGAGAAATTACCATGCGACAAGTGGATCTAATCTTAAAACGCAAAACGCAAGGCACTCTAGACTTCACCATCACCGTTGCTCGTTGCCTTTCTCCGAACTGCCCCACCCTTGCCGATGGTCTTAATCTTCCAGCAGTCCCCGATTCTCCAAATCCTGTTCCCGCTGCGTTCTTTTATCCTGCGCTCCCCGAACTTTACCAAACTCTAATTCAACCGATCGCCGATCTCCTACCCAAAAATCCCACCGATGGTCAAGGACCGACCGGAGGTCATCGCATCGTCATCATCCCCCAAGAATCCCTCTTTCTCGTGCCCTTCGCCGCCCTTCCCGATTCAAAGGGAACCTACCTTATTGAGCAACATACTCTCGCCTACGCACCCTCCATTCAAGTCTTGGGCTTAATTCAACCGCGCCCAATCTCAACAGCACCAAACCCGCTGATTGTTGGCAACCCTTCGCCCATGCCTGAAAATCTTCGTGAACTTCCAGCCTCCGAAACCGAAGCCGTTGCCATTGCCAAACTGTTCAACACCACGGCCATCACTGGAGCCGCCGCTACTCGCGCTAAGGTTTACCCAAAACTTGAACGGGCCACCCATATTCACCTCGCAACCCACGGCCTACTGGAATACGGTCAAATCGAAGCGATCGATACTCCCGGTGCCATAGCCTTAGCTCCATCCCCTGGCGACAATGGACTGCTAACCGCTAATGATGTGTTCAATCTGTCTTTGAATGCTGAACTCGTGGTGCTGAGTGCTTGCGACACGGGACGCGGAACCTTAACAGGGGATGGGGTTTTGGGATTATCCCGATCGTGGCTAGCTGCCGGAACCCCTAGCTTAATTGTTTCGCTTTGGGCCGTTGATGACAAATCGACCGCAGAACTCATGACCAACTTTTACCGCGCCTTACAAACCAATCCCGATCGTGCCGTTGCCCTCCGCAGCGCCATGCTGACCACCCTAAAACAATATCCATCCCCGCGTGATTGGGCGGCATTCACCTTAATGGGCCTTTAGTGACTTGAACTACAAGAAACCCGATAATCAGAAGTCGCTCGTAGACGATCGGCTATCATAAACATAGCGCCAATCATTCAAAAGGTTCACCCATGATTGCTCAATTCACCCGTCCTAGTGCAATTCCCTTACTTCGTGAACCCGAAGCCCAAAATCCAGATCCTACCCTACTCCACGACATCACTTGGGAGCAACTAGAGCAGCTCGACATCATCCTTGAACATACAGGGAGCCGCTTAACCTATATCGATGGAATTGTAGAAATCATGGC
>JANXNM010000566.1 GCA_025354065.1 Synechococcales cyanobacterium 340R_concoct_173_sub
CGTCATTCCAGGAAGCCAAACCCTTGCCGACCTCCATAAAATTCTATTTCAAGCATTCGATCGAGAAGAAGAACATCTGTATGAATTTCAAATTGGAGGTAATGGACCATACGATCCAGAGACTCAACGGTATGGTTTACCTATGACGATGAACAATGATTTTGAAGAAGGGAAACCATCCAAAGATGTCACTCAATCTCCGATTAGTTCGATCGGTTTAGTGGTTGATCAGGCATTTGGGTATCGGTTTGACTTTGGCGATGACTGGCGGCACCAGATTAGTCTGATCGCGATCGATCCGAATATCCCTAAAGGTAAATATCCTAAAATCACCGATCGCAAAGGTTCCAGTCCTCCCCAGTACGCAGACTTCGATTAATGCCCCGATCGTAATTTTCAAACGTCCTGTTCCGGAAATTACGATCGTCATTGTCGAATCTAAGCAATTAGATATAGAATCCAAGTATCGGAGAATGTATTACTAACATGATGATCGCAGCCCAGTTCAAAATTCAGCATCTAATGCTATGCGGAACGTCGTACTAGGTTCATAGATTCGATTGGTTTTTTCATAAGTTCCACCTAAAAGATTTTGGACATAGAAGGTCATCCCGACTTGGGGAGTCAAGGGTACGCGAGCATTTAGATCTACATTGAGCCAAGACGGAGAATAGCTATCAGCGGTATCACCTGAGTTGAGAAATAACGATCGCCTGGAGCCACTGTAGTAATTATTTAATAAATTAACCTGCCAACCCCGATGCTCATAACCCAGTCCAAACTGTGCCACAGAAAATGGAATCTGACTAAGCTGTCGCCCAGTATCTACTCCAGTAGCAATGCGGGCATCCGTATAGGTATAGTTGAGAAAGGTTCGCCATTTAGGGGTAATGCGGTATTGCATTGCTAATTCAAGACCATTCGTATTGACCAATCCAATATTCTGCCATTTACTCGGTTGGCCGATGCCCGTAGACTGAGTTCCCAGACGGTCATTCAGACTGCTTCCAAAATATGTCAATTGTCCAGTGAACTTATCATTGAACTTAAGATCTGCACCAATGGTCCAAGAACTTCCGAATTCGGGTTTGAGTTGATCATTGGGAAGCCACCCATGAACAGTATCGTAGGCATAAAGTTGATCTAGTCCCGGCAACCGTCTCACAGAAACCCAACTGCCTCGCAAGTTAAATGCTTTTGTTGCAGACCAATTTAATCCCAGACTAGGATTGAGCGCACTTCCAGCCCGATCGGTGAAGTTCTGGCGGAGTCCTAATTCTGCTTGAATATTACTACCTAGATCAATCGTTCCCAATGCGAATAATGAGGGCAAAAATCGAGATTGATCAATCTTGCTATTGAATGCGCTGACTAATAGATTATTATTATTAGCCGTAGAGTTCAAAGATTCATTTTTGATATCTGTTCCCCAACGAAGCTTCACTCCCTTTGAGATTTGCCAATCATGATCAAGGCGAAAGGTAAATACTTTTGCATCCAAGTCTCCAGTTCGATAGAACGTCGATCCTGTCGGTCCATAGGTATTGAAATAATCTCGGTTGTAGCCGATCGTTGTATTTAGGATTGAATCTTTTGCTAATTCCGATCGTAAATTCAAGCCAATGTTGTAAGCATCATGATCAAGCCGATCGTTTTGTAGTGGAAACCCAAAGTAAATTAATCCCTTTTGGCTAGTTATCTTAGTCGCATCAAACGTTAATGTATTACGCGGATCAAGCGCGGCACTAATCCGAGCATAGTAAGCATTGGTGGCAATATCCGCATTAAAAAGTTTACCATTAGGTCCACGATTCGCAGCACCCACCGGGACATCATAATTGTTGTCAGCGCGACCCTGCTCAAACCCGAACGAATAGTCTAAACCTTTGGTTAATCCGGCATAGCCAACACGATAGTTCTGTTGTCCAAAGGAACCCAATGTCACACCCAGGGTAAGCTTCGGGATTTGGCTTCCAGGTTTTGTAATGATATTAACGACACCGCCGAAGGCTTCAGAACCATAGAGTGTGGAGGCACTACCACTAGAAAGTTCAACTCGATCGATCGTGCTTGTTGGAATACTATTGAGATCAATATTACCGTGATAAAGATTGCCATTAGTCCCGATCGATCGACCATTTAAAAGATAAACTGATTGATTGATAGTAGCTCCCCGATAGCTGCCGCCCGTATGAATATCTGCCGCAAATCCCATATCGTTAACAGTAAATCCAGGCTGGTTTTTAAGAACTTCTGAAACACTGCGACTACCCTGCTTTTTAATATCTTCTTGATTTACTTTGTAAACTGGGGTCGCCGTGGGCTTATCTTTTTTCTTATCCGTAACAATCAGTTCTTCTTCAATGGCTTCAGATTTCTCACTTTGAGCTAAGAGTTCATGGGCTTGATTACTAGTTTTTGGCAGATCTTGGATACGAGTAATCGGAATCTCGGCGATTGCTGGAGCACCTAAAAGAATGAGACTGCTGAGTCCGATCGTTGAGATTTGAAGCTTGGAACACATGTTAGTTTTCTAAAGAAGATAAATTCACCCCATTCTGTATTAAATCCAGGAAATCTGTCAAAAGACGGCCTGTCAAACTAAGGAGTCAAACTAGGAGTTAGCGGGGCTAAGGGTTCAGGCGAAGGCGCTAGAGGTTTAGGTACAGCCACGGATTCAGATACAGGTGCAGGTGCAGATTCGGGAGTAGGTGATGGCTCAGGTATGACAGGAAGTATGACAGGGGGAGAAATAATACTAGGCACAGGGGTTGGTATGGGTTCAGGCGAAGGGGTCATAGATTCGGGGGCAATAGATTCGGGGGCAGTAGATCCGGGTACAACAGGTTTGCGATTTTGTTGTTCTTGCAAGGTACGCTCACGGGCGATCGTATCTTGTTCGGCTTGTTGTTGACGGCGAGATTCCTGTTGACGCTGGAAGTCCGATCCCTCCTGCTGAGAAGTCACCCGGATAGTCGTTCGATCCCCCTCTTCAGACGCTTCATACTTGCGCCGACTGACAGCTTCGAGAGCTTTACGATCGAGTTCGGGATCACCACTAGATTGTAAAAGTTTAGGAACAACCGTACCATCTTTAGTAATTTCTTGACTAATGCGCAAAGTTCCTTCAGCACCGAGATATTCACTCAGTCCACAATTTTCGACGCATTTTGGTCCTTTCTTCGTAGCAGGTTTTGATTGAGCAGAGGGATTCATCACCACAGGAACGATCGGTTTGGAAACGTCTAATGGTGTTTGATTCAGCTTAGTTTGATTAGAGTTATTCGGTGGTCCCGCCCTATTACCGTTACCTGATCCATTTCCTGATCCATTTCCTGATCCATTGCCATTTCCCAATCCGTTGCCGTTACCTAATCCACTTCCCGATCCTATTCCCTTACCTGTTCCGACTGCGTTATTAGTTGCATTGGAATTGAGCTTCCCAGTGTTACGATCGCCCTTATCACCCTTGCCGCCAGTCTTACCGTCAAATTGGCCTGATTTTGCTGGGACTACCGCAGTCTTTTTGTCTATTTTTAGATCAGTTTTAGAATTCGGATCAGATTTAGCTTGAGACTTTTCTACAAGTTTTTCTTCAGGCTTTTTTTTGATTTCTAGCTTGGTTTCTTGGGGGACTTCGGGCAAGGCTTCTGTAATCGGAACGCTGGGTTTTATATCAGGCTCGATCGGTGCGGCTATATTTTCTACTGGGCTGGGTTTAGGGATAGAAAATGGATTGCCCAAAGTTGCAATATTATTACCGTCCACGTTACCGCTCGCTGCTCCACCATTCCCCTGAAACAGTGAAAATGCAGAACTACCACCTCCATTCCCGCCAGATTCTAATAAATTCTCTTTTAGGGTATCGTCCACAATAATTTCAACCTCTTCTTGAGGCGAATCAACCCTATTCTTAGCAATTGAACTTACGTAAACTAACCCCAAACCAAGATGCAGAACTAAGGCGATCGGGACTGTAAACTTAAACGAATGCATCTGTCGCTGTCGTTCTTGTTCGCGCTGCTGTAACGCTGATGGAATAGAGGATTGAGATAAAGATGATGATTCCATGGGAGAACTAAAT
>JANXNM010000581.1 GCA_025354065.1 Synechococcales cyanobacterium 340R_concoct_173_sub
TTTAGTCTCTTGGGTTACAGCAACTCGTCTAATGAGTCAGAAGAAAAAAAAGCTCCTGTCGGTAAGGCATTACGAGCTGCACTCATCGAAGCAAGTGAGTATCTTTCCTGCGTGATGTACAAAAAAGATGCCTGTATCAGCACCTATGAAGCCAAAGATACGAAGCGCCGTGAAGGGACACAGGATGTTTTGAAATTGGACTAGTCGTTATTTTATTGGTCAATATCGATCGATAAATAGAATTCTTAAACGCGATCGTTGTTCTTTTGGAAATACGATCGTGTTTTAATTTCAGTGCTATACACTGATTCCAAGTTTGAAGCCCGATCGTCTACACTTTAAAAAAGCTATTTTTACCCCCACTCAAATGTCAGATCTTTCTTCCACTGCTTGGGAACAACGCTATCAAACTGGAGATGCTCCTTGGGATTTAGGTTTTCCTGCACCACCTTTTGTTAATCTTTTGTTGAGTTCTAAGGTCCCAAAAACAGGACGTATTGCAGTTTTAGGTTGTGGGGGTGGTCATGATGCAATGTTGTTTGCAGAGGCGGGATTTGAGGTCGTAGGGTTTGATTTTGCGCAGACGGCGATCGATCGGGCGAACGCTAGAGCAAACGATCGGGGAATTAAGAATGTTCAGTTTTTACAACGAGATATCTTTGACTTAGAAACTGAATTTGCAAATGAGTTTGATTATGTTTTAGAACATACTTGTTTTTGTGCGATCGATCCTGAGTTGCGATCGCGATATGTTCAATTAGTTCATTCTATTCTCAGACCTCAAGGCCAATTGATCGCAATTTTTTATGCCCATAGCAGAAGTGGTGGTCCCCCTTTTGGGGTGAAGCCTCAGGAGGTTTTGGATTATTTTGAGCCTCAGTTCGATCGGATTTTATTTAAACCTGCAACTGATTCGATCGATAAACGTGAAGGTGATGAATATCTTGCGATTTTTCAAGTTCGCAAATGAATTGGATTTGATAGACGATCGCTGTGGAAGACGGAGAACTGATTTGCGCGCCAGAATCAGGTGACAGATTAGCGTATGATGTCTTATTGTTCTGCCATCATCCAAGTCGCGAAACCTACTTCATCATGCTGAGAGCCGGAATTGTCGGATTGCCTAACGTCGGTAAGTCAACGCTATTTAATGCGATCGTCGGGAACGCCAAGGCACAAGCGGCGAACTTTCCGTTTTGTACCATTGAACCCAACGTCGGCATCGTGGCCGTTCCAGACCATCGGCTCCAAATTTTAGCGGACATTGCAAGCTCTAAGGACATTGTCCCGGCGCGGGTTGAGTTTGTAGACATTGCCGGACTGGTGAAAGGCGCATCAAAAGGTGAAGGACTGGGAAACCAATTCTTGTCGAATATTCGCGAAGTGGATGCGATCGTTCACGTCGTGCGATGTTTTGATGACGATGACATTATTCATGTTGCGGGTGCCGTTGATCCGAAAAGCGACATTGAAGTGATTAATTTGGAATTAATTTTGGCAGATTTGGCACAGGCTGAAAAACGTCTTGAACGCTCCAAAAAAGAATCCCGTGTGAAAAAAGAAGCGACTGCCGAAACGGATGCTTTGGAAAAAGTGATTGCAGCCATGTTGTTGGGTAATCCGGTGCGATCGGTTGAACTCAGCGAAGAGGAACAGTTCGCCATTAAAACCATGGGTTTCATGACCCAAAAACCAATCATTTATGCCACCAATGTTTCTGATGCTGACTTAGCAACTGGAAATGACTATGTTGAGCAGGTTCGTAAACTTGCCACAGAAGAAGGCGCACAGGTTGTGATAATTTCGGCCCAAGTCGAATCAGAATTGGTAGAACTGTCAGAGGCCGATCGGTTGGAGTTCTTAGAATCGCTGGGTGTGACCGAAGGTGGACTGCGATCGCTGGTGCGGGCAACCTATGACTTGTTAGGACTCCAGACCTACTTCACCGTCGGACCTCAAGAAACTCGCGCCTGGACTATTACCAAGGGCATGTTAGCGCCTCAGGCGGCAGGTGTGATTCACTCCGATTTTGAAAAAGGATTCATTCGCGCCGAAACGGTTTCGTATAAAGATTTGGTGGAATACCGATCGATGAATGCGGCTAAAGAAAAAGGACTAGTGCGTAGTGAAGGAAAAATATATGTAGTTCAGGAAGGTGACGTAATGTTGTTCTTACATTCATAAATTCAATCCATCAAACAACCTTTTGGGCGTGGCTGTCCGTGCCCAAAACCAAATAAATAAATTTATAATGTTTCAGATGGAAATTATACAAGAAATCCAGCTCTCGGGATTTGACGAAATGGGCGAACCTGTCATTCAAGTAATGGCCGATCGGAGCATTCACCTTCAATTTGAATTTATGCCACCGTCAGACATTGACGAAAACGGCATTGAGTTCTTCGACGATTTTGACGCGCAACTCGCCAAGGCGATCGGCCTATCGGTGATTTGGGACGATCAAGAACGCTTCATCATCGAAGATTTTCAACCCGACACAATTGATAAGATTCGTCACTTCATCGAGACCTATCGCTGAACTATTAGTCCAAGATTTTAGCCCCAAGATTTGTTACAATACTTTATAAAGCCTGATCTAGGTGGATATTCAGTTTTGGAGCAAGCAATCTTATGCGTCGTCTTTTCAATCTAATTACTACGATCGCATTGCTTGGTCTCTTTGCCATCACGCAACCCGCGATCGCCGCAGAACCTATATCTGAATCGCCCCTCAAGGAAACTTACGATCGGATTGCAACGCTTCGCGATCAGGCATTTGGTGCAACCAATCAAGGAAAATTTGGGGAGGCGGAGGTTTTTTGGACTGAATTAATTGAACTACTTCCCGACAATCCAGCACTAATTAGCAATCGTGGGAATTCTCGGGTTAGTCAGGGAAAATTAGCGTCTGCGATCGAAGACTTTAATCAAGCAATTATTCTGTCACCCGAGTCATCCGATCCTTATTTGAATCGTGGTGCGGCCTACGAAGGACTGGAAAAATTTGAAGAAGCAATAGCTGACTACAACCACGTCATTGAATTAGATCCAAATGATGCCGCAGCCTACAACAATCGTGGGAATGCGCGTGGTGGATTGCGTCGATGGAATGAAGCCTTGACTGATTTTAAGAAAGCCGCATTACTTGCACCTGATTTTGCGATCGCCCGAGCCAATGGCGCGCTGGCACTTTATCAATTAGGCAACATTGACGATGCCATTCGTGAAATGCGAAATATCATTCGCAAATATCCCCGTTTTGCAGATATGCGGGCAGCCTATACCGGAGCGCTTTGGGTCAGTGGTGCGCGCGATGAAGCAGAAAGTAATTGGGTTTCTGTTTTGGATTTAGATGCAAGATACAAAAACATTGAATGGGTCAAAACCGTTCGTCGCTGGCCGAAAGACATTACGATTGCGCTTGAGAAGTTTCTGACCCTTTCCTAGATCTTAAATTTTATCCAAACCCAGCTCTTTGAGTTTTGCCAGAAGCCGATCGCGTTCAGCTTCCGCTCGATTTGCCCGATCGGCTTCCTGATTTGCCCGTTGTCGCTCAAGTTCGACGCGTTGACGTTCTTGCTCGGTTTGTTCAGAAGCCCAGAGCAAGAGATTCCCTTGGCCGTCCCACCACCGTAGCCATTTAGCTGGAACGCCTTCCCGGATCCCGATCCAAACCCCTAGAAATAGTTCTACCGACGGAATCCAAACCCGATCGTCCGCATTGTGGGGAATGATTTGGTAAGTGCCATTTTGAAGTTGACGAACATTCATCAAGCCTTCCTGTGGATCGAAAATCACATAGGTCGGAACCTGTAGGATCTGTTCGTAAAAATAGAGCTTTCCATAGGGCGGTACATCGCGCGCAGAATGTTCGCCATTGTCGTCTTCAGACAAAAACTCCATAACGATCGCTACACCCTCCCCTTCTGTCCAAGGCGTGTAACTCCGACGAATCGGCTGGGATGGACTGCGCGGTTGATTCAGAGGTTCATTGATTCGGGGAACGTACAGCCAGTCGGGAGCTTTGACAACTGTTTTTTGATTAATAGTGACTGTTAAAGCAAAATTAGACGCTATCAGACTCTCAGCAGGAACACGATCGTTACTACTCAGCGCATCATTGAGTCCAGCGGCGAGACGGGGTTGTTGAATATTTTCCACAGGGTCATCAGGGAGTTGATAAGTGTCGGGCAAAATATCCCAGGTGACGATCGGCGGCACTTTGGAGATAACAGATTGAACAACCATAGAAGTTCCTGCTGTCACTAGTAGTTTAAAAATTAGTTTAGAGATTGGCCTGAATTCATAATAGCGTGGGTTTAACCCGAAGATTACGAACTTCGTTTAAGACTCAAGCTTCGACTTTGCGGTTTCAAAAGAATCCTTCATTAACGCCTGTATTCGTTTGGGATCAGGCGTTTTTCCACCCATCAGATCGCCAAAATATACACAGGCCGCTTCACCTAATGCCCAGGTATAAGCCGTTGCCCAAGACGCTGCAATTACACTACCAAATCCTGGAATTAACTTCACCAGTTCACGCCCGATCGTTTGCGCTACAAATCCTCCCGCGATAGTACTTACCAATCCTCCTGCCTGAGCCGGAGTTAATATTTGCCCATAAAGTTGTCCTAGCGCTATTACCATCGAAATCTGAATGCCCGTCAACAATGGCATCGTCGCAAACGGGAGTGGCACCGCAGCACAGGTTCCCGCTGCTATTGAAAACGGGACAATAGTCCGACGAGCCACTTCCCGATACAAATCTCCAACGGGCGCACTCAACTCCCGATCGTTTACCAATTGGGCAATGGTTCGAGCTTCTGCTTCTGGCAATACGGTTCCGATCGCCCGACTGAATGCATCCAAACCATAAAACAATGGCGAGAATTCATCTTCCTCTAAGGTAAAATCAATCAAAACTACGTCATCATACAACTCGGCAAAATCTTGTTTAATTTGTTGAACAGCTCTATCAATAGTCTTAGATGTAGGCGGATATTCAGGATGATCGGACGATGGGGCATACAACTCATGTAAACAAGTAATCGCCAACAGACAAGGTACTTGAGGATAGCGCGATCGCAGATCCTGGGCAATTTGTTTGAGTGAAGCCGTCGCAAAATCCGTAATTTTAACCGTCCAAACAATCAAGCGGGCAGTCTGTGATTGACTCAAAATTTCCGCAAGTTCTTGTGCAACTATTCCGGTCTCGTGTTGGCCGTCCCCCAATCCGACTGTATCGACAAATTGCAAGAGCGGCAAATCATCATTAGGATAAGCATAGCGCTGAGTATGTTTGGTGTGTGGCCGAAAACCAGGGCCAATAATGTCGCTCGATACGCCCGTTAAACCTCGGACAATGGAACTTTTTCCCGATTGAGGTTTGCCAATCAAAATCGCTTCTGTGGTTGGCAAGTCCGATCGGACCTGCTGCAAAATCTCCCGTAGCTTCACTTCATCCACCCTAAACCAGTCTGTTCCAGGAATTTTGACACCTGACAGATTTAGTTCGGGCAGCTTCAAATCTTGGAAACTAACCGTCGGCAACTTGATGGTCGGAAGCTTTATTGAAAAACCTGAGCGCTTGCCGGGAGTTGGCTGAGTCATAGCAGTGAGCGGCGGTAAAGAATTGCAGCTACTACGATGCTATCAATTACTGTCTGTATCAGGGGTACCAGATTCCCCACCCGGAGACGATCGGTAAATCGCATCTAAGCGCTCACGGGCATCTTCCACCGTCATAGATCTCATAACCAACAGCGGTTCATTAATCACTCGACCATTCTTATCCAACATTTCAGGATGCTGCGGCGACTGTCTCATCCCATCCCCCATTCGCATTCCCTTACGAACCACAGGACGAGTAGACTCAACTCCCAACGTCAAAATACTACGAATCAGATTGCCGATCGCTAAGAACGCGATGCCTACAAATGCCAACATATAGAGTATTTGGAGCCACATAGACATGAAACCTAACATCCTCTTTTAACTTACATTTGTGTCTCTAGTGTCGCAGATTTTTAAAATCTTTGCGAAAAATTTAAGAAAATATTGTCTTAATTAAACCTGTTACTTTTCAGCTTAAATGTTGTGATGTTTATAGCTTAACCACTGTGCTCTTTAGATTGGCGATGCTTCATGCTGACTCCCCAACATTCATGAACTAATCGATGCCAATCCATCAAAACCTTCATGTCTACACCCGCCTGACCATTAGTCGCACTCACTAGCGACTGCATCACACTCACGGATCTCTTCATTTCCGTCACCCGATTCAGAAGATTCTGCTGCTCTCCAGGCTGCATGAATTCCATGTGCTCATTTTCGAGCAATGTGTGCGATCGCTCAAACCAATACTGAAAGTCCTCTAGAAGGGGATCTAAAAGCGTTTTTAGCAGGTCTGGATCCGTTGGAAGCGGCGAGTTAAACATAGTAGATTAAGATTGTGCTAAAGGTATTTACATTTCGTAACATTTGTCTAATAACTATAACCTACCTCTTCCTCATTGAGTATGATGAATAATCTTAATGATGACAAAAGGAGATGCTGGAATGAAACGACGCAATATATTACTCGGGGCCGGACTGTTGACGGGTGGCGCGATCGCAAAATCCGCCAGTCCTTCGATGGCAGATTCAAAACCTAAGGTCGAGATCCCGAAGACGACGATTTCGCCCACAGCGTCGCCAAAACCAGCTTCGCTAAACCCCATGATGCCGAAGTCGGATCCTAGGATGCTACGGGGTAAAATGGTGACGATCGTGGGTTCTCTAAAGGGCTATGTGGTCACACCTAAGGAGGGCAAAGCGCCATTTCCAACGGTGTTGGTGATTATGGAAGCCTTTGGGTTGAATGACCAAATTAAGGGCGTATGCGATTTGTATGCAAACTACGGTTACGCCGCGATCGCACCTGATATTTATGATGGGGCGACCTTCACCTATGACAAAGTAGGAGATGCCGTGGCTAAGCTAAAGACCCTTAAGGATGAGATTGTCGTTAAGCAATTTGGGCAAACCTTAGATTTTGTGGCAAAGCAGCCCGAGATGCGATCGGATGCTGTGGGGACAGTCGGTTTTTGCATGGGCGGACGCTACTCGTTTTTAATTAGCGCGATGTTTGCCGATCGGATCCATAGTGCAGTTTGTTTCTACGGTGGTGGCATTGCCTCTAATCGAGATCCTGTAGGCCGTGTTTCATTGTTGCCCTTAGTCTCGAAAATTAAGGCACCAATTATGTTTATTTACAGTGCTGAGGATGAATCTATCAACGGCGCGGAACATGCAAGAATTGTGCAGGCTATGACAGATGCTCGTAAGCGATATATTCTGTCCGTGACTCCGAATACACAGCATGGATTTATGAACGAAGCCCGATCGACCTACAACGAATCAGCCGCGATCGAAGCTTGGGATATGGCGTTTGGGTTCTTTAAGCGTTATGTCAAAAATCGGGTGAAAGGATAAAATTATAGGGTTAGGAGCAGGCAATCAAGCTCCTAACCAGATCGTATTATTCTTGCTTTTCTTCAGATCTGAATTGAGGATGACGGCGATTATGGTAAAGATGATTACCTGTAGCAAGGTTGGTAGAGGTAAATTGGATGAATAGACAACTGATTGAGAGTCTGGCATAAACCATTCGATTGCTCCCGTTGTTAGAACGAAATGGGATTAGACACCTCATTTGCTGCTGAATTTGATTATAAAACCTATTAAGTAAAAGTCTTCTAAGCGTCGGGTTTGCCGCTAGGATTAACGACAAGTCCTATTAATTAGAAGTTTGAGCGTGATATGAAAATTGGACAATGGGTCGGCATGGTGGCATTGGCGATCGCATTGGTGATTTTGTGGCAGATTCGTAGTGCCCTAATGCTGGTTTTTGCAGCCATTGTATTAGCCTCGGCACTAGATACTATTGCTAAGCTGATTCAACAACGCATAGGACTAAAACGCGGTCGATCGTTGTTGAGTGCGATCGTGTTAGTACTAAGCCTACTCGGGCTATCGCTGTGGTTGATTGTGCCGCCATTTGCAGATCAGTTTCAGCAAATGATGACGCTGTTTCCCAAGGGATTCGATCGATTAAATGAAAGTTTTGATCAATTTAAAGTCTCATTACCCCCATTTGTGTCTTCGGCAATTCCAGATCCAGATGCTGTGGTGAAGCAATTACAACCGTTGTTTAATCAATTGCTGGGCGGGTCGGTGGCGTTGGCTTCTGGCACGTTAGGCGGAGTGTTAAATTTACTCTTAGTTGTGATTCTGTCAATTATGTTTTTGGTCGAACCAGATCAATATCGGCGAGCATTGGTCCGATTGTTTCCGTCATTCTATCGTCCTCGAATTGAAGTGATTCTCGATCGGTGCGGAGAATCCCTGAGGGGTTGGCTTGTCGGAATTTTGTTTAATATGTTGGTAATTGGGGGATTTAGTGGAATTGGGCTATGGATATTGGGAGTAAAGTTACCCTTGGCCAATGGGATTTTTGCTGGACTGCTGACGTTTATTCCAAACATTGGTCCGGCGCTGAGTGTGGTGCCGCCCATGACGATCGCACTTCTAGATGCTCCATGGAAATCAGGTGCAGTATTTATATTGTATTTTCTAGTTCAACAATTAGAAACCAATCTTCTAACTCCCTATGTAATGGCGCAACAGGTATCGTTAATGCCTGCGGTCACCTTGATGTCTCAGGTGTTTTTTGCGACCTTCTTTGGCTTTTTAGGATTACTCCTAGCCTTGCCCCTGACGGTGGTTGGACAAGTATGGTTATATGAAATCCTAGTTAAAGATGTACTAGATAAATGGCATTTACAAGGTAAGGACTTTAATTCTAAAACAAACAACGATCAAGAGATCCGTCAAAAAGCGATCGTAATATCAGCCGAACATTCTGAATTAGAACTTATGGAATAAATCCAAATCAAACCAGCTACAGCATCAAACAATTGCATCTACTACTTGTTCGCCTGTTAAGCTAAATGGGCGAACTGCTGTGATTTTTACCGGGACTGTTTTGCCTTTCAATTCTTTAATCGTGCCTTTGAGAAACGTAAGTCGATTTGCACGGGTACGTCCAACCACTTGAGTTTTGTCCTTGTAATTTTGATCTTCGACAAGAACCTCTTCAATTCGTCCAGCATATCGATCGCTTCTGGTTTGGGCTGATTGAGACACTAAATGATTGATTCTCTGAAGCCGATCGATTTTAATCTCTTCACTAATTTGATTGTCCCAAAGGGCCGCAGGTGTTCCGGGTCTTGGAGAATAGGCGGCAGTGTTCACCATATCGAATCCAATATCTCGCATTAAATTTAGCGTACTTTGGAATTGTTCTTCTGTTTCACCGGGAAAGCCCACGATCGCATCCCCGCTAATAGAAGCATCCGGCATATAAGTCCGAACTGTATCGATAATTCTACGATATTTCTCGTGAGTGTAACCCCGTGACATGGCTTTTAAAATGTCATTGTCACCAGATTGAAATGGAATATGAAAATGCTCGCAAACTTTCGGTAATTCAGCACAAGCTTTAATCAAACGCTCAGTGAAGTAACGGGGATGACTGGTGGCAAATCGAATCCGATCGATCCCTTCAATATCATGAACGTGATACAGCAAATCTGTCAAAGTATGAAGGTGCTGACCATCGGGTTTGCTGCCCAACAAATCACGACCATAAGCATCAATATTTTGGCCTAAAAGCGTGATTTCTTTATAGCCTTGCCGCGCTAAATCTTCCATTTCGGCTTTGATAGCATCGGGAGTTCTAGATTGTTCAATGCCGCGCACACCGGGAACGACACAATAAGTACAACGCTCATTGCAACCATAAATCACATTCACCCAAGCCGTGACCGCACTATCACGACGCGGCTTAGTAATGTCTTCCATAATATGAATAGGATCCGTAGCGACGACTTGCGATCCATTAAAAACTTGTGTGAGCAAATCTTCTAATTGGTTTGCATATTGTGGTCCCATGACTAGATCGAGTTCAGGGACACGACGCAGAAGCGCTTCGCCTTCTTGTTGCGCCACGCATCCAGCCACAATGAGAGTCAGAGCCGGATTTGTCTTTTTACGAATGGCTTGCTTTCCGAGATAAGAATAGACTTTCTGCTCGGCTTGGTCACGAATGGTGCAGGTATTGTAGAGAATCAGGTCTGCAACTTCGGCATTATCCTCGTATTCAAAGCCCATGGTTTCTAGAATCCCAGCCATGCGTTCGGAGTCAGCCTTATTCATTTGGCAGCCGAAAGTGGTGATGTGATAGCGACGTGCCATAGTCAATGCTTTGGAAATTAAGGATAGCTTCGTATTTTACCCCATCCGAGCGCGATGGGACGGCCTAACTATTCACGATCGCCTCTGGTGTGTCCTCTGCCTGAGGCGATCGCTAATTTGTTGAATTTGTTGGCGAGTTAAGCCTGTGATCTCAAAAATTAGATCCATATCACTCTGTCTTCGCAAAAGTCCGATCGCGACCTGCTGCATTGTGAACATACAAAATCTTCCGGCTATCTTTGTTCTACTAGTGAGTTGGCAATCCTTCCCAGAATGTAACTCCTGCAAAAATCAAAAATAAACCACCGCCCACAAATGTAATTACTTTTTCCGATAAATGAGATGCGATCGCCCTCCCTGAAAATACAGCGATCGCCGCGCAAATGGCATGACCCAGTATTCCGCCGAGAACGACTCCAACCGGGTTCTGAGCAGCCGCTAAACTAATGGTTGCAAACTGGGTCCGATCGCCCCATTCGGCAATAAAGGTAAGCATAAAGGCTTTAGAAATAATCGCCATTGCCCCGCGCATTTTGTCAATATTTGAATCTGCAATAGTATCGCAAGCCTCTTGTTCAATATCGGCTAAACTACCGCCCTTCATTTGATAAGCGTCATAAATTAGCTTTAATCCAAATACAATGAAAAGTAGGATGGAGCTATAGTAAGCAATTCCTTTAGGCAGCAAGGCAACAATTTGGCCCAGAGCAACGGATAGAATGGTCATAGCGGCCAATGCCAGCGTGGACCCAACAAACACCCAACGTCTCGGATAGCGCATTGCCAAACAGAGAGCAATAAAGAATGTTTTATCCCCTAACTCCGAAATGGTGATTAATGTTAATGCAGCAGTGAAAGCAGTCAGCATTTGGCTTGTTCCTAGATAAATCTCACGCCAAGCTTAGCCGAAGATCTGTGGAGCTTACCGAAGATGAAATAACTATGAGAGATGTATCCTAAAACCAGTTTTAAAATTGGTCCAACAATCGGCATTGGGTAAATATCTCCTCGCCCAAATATGGGAAAAACTATAAAATAAATAATAGATTTGCATTTTTACGATCGGCGGCAGACTTAATCCCTATGAATCAATTGATTGCCCTTGCTCTCGTTATTGCTGCCGGATTTCTTTTGTATGGATTATGGCGCGATCGACCTCAAAAATCTTCGCCTCATCGTTCATGGAAGGGCAAAATTAGTGGTCGCCTTTTACAAGCGGTCAAAGGCGATCGTGCCCTAGCCATGCGTCTTCTCGAAAATGCAATACTAAAACATCCTGGAAAATCGAACAGTTGGTATACCGAAAAAGTGATTTATGACATTGAACGGGACGGAGCCGGAACTGCATTTCGAGGTCGCTAGCTCAGCGTTAGAAATTCACTATTCCTAAGCTCAATCTCGAATCGGCATCACTGCCCCCAGCGCACGGGAAAGGTGAAATTCAAGGGAATGGATCAAGTGTTTTCGATCGATCGCTGCTGGATCCACCATGGGTTTCACTAGCACCGTAAACATGCCTAACCGATTGCCAGCCAACACATCTGTAAAAAGACGATCGCCGACCATAGCGACCCGTTCCATCGGAAGATTCATGGACTCTACAGCACGACGGATTTTACGACGAGAAGGTTTTGCTGCACCAATAAGGTAGGGAACATCAAGCGCTTCGGCAATACGATTAATTCGGCTTTCGCTGACATTATTGCTCACTAACCAAATCTGCGGCGTAACCGTTCGCACAGACTCGACCCAAGGCAAAATTTCGGCACTAATCTGAGACATCTTAATCGGAACCAAGGTCTCATCGACATCCAGGACTAAACCTTGAATCTGATGGCGCTCCAACAATTCCGGCGTTAGGCTCAAAATAGTATCATTGAGAAACAAGTCAGGCTGTAATGATTTTCCCCAGGACATAACGGATGAAACCTTTCGGGTAAGTGGCGTAATGGGTAAGTGGAGTAACATGTAAGTGGAGTAGATTTAAGGCTTAGGTTTAGCGCTTGGAGTCGGGGATGGCTGACTGTCAACCCGATCGCGGATTTGTTCCTGAGCTGTTTCATGCTCCGCTAAACCTCGACTAAATACATGTGTCCCATCATACCTCGCCACGAAGTAAAGAGCGTCCGTCGTTTGCGGGGTCAGCGTTGCCTGAAGACTAGCTAAACCGGGAGACGCGATCGGGGTGGGGGGTAAACCGGGATTGATATAGGTGTTGTAAGGGGACGGTGTGCGGACTTGAGCCAAGGTTAAAGGTTTTTCTGGGGTTTGGATAATTCCAAAGGCATACTCTACTGTCGGGTCCGAACCTAAGGACATTCCAGTTTTGAGGCGGTTAGTGAAAACGCCCGAGATGATGGGGCGCTCTTTGGGAATGACGGCTTCTTTTTCGACGATGCTAGCTAGGGTGACCCATTGTAATAAGTCAAGTTTTAAGGGGTCTTGCTTCTGATTGGCTTGATAAATAGGCAACGCAACTGTTTTAAACCGATCGAGCATTTGCTGAATCACTTGCTCTGGAGTAACGGTTCCAGCAGAGATTTCATAGGTATCTGGAAAGAGAAAGCCTTCAATTAAGGGAAGATTTTTGGGGAGCCAAGACGTTTGAGTTGCGGCAGGGCTATTGGGAAATTGTTTGATAGCATTGATAAATTGCTCAGCGGTGAAGAACTTTTTTTCTTCAAAATGAGCGGCCATTTGACGAATGTTCCAGCCTTCTGGAATCGTGAATCCGTTCGTCACGACTTGGCCCGTCCAAATTTTATCGGCAATTTCTGGTAACGATTCTTGGGGTGAAACCGAATAGGAGCCAGCCTGAAATCCACCGGACCGATTTTTAAACCGTTGTAATCGCGTCCATACTTGCCAAGCCGATTTTGATCGCAGCACCTTCGATTCAGACAACCGATCGGCAATCATCTGGGATGAGCTACCCGGTTCGATTGTCACAATGATGGGTTTAGCTGCGCCAGATAGAACGGCGGGTTTGGTTTCCCGTGCCCACCATGATGTTGCTTGCCAGCTTCCAAGTCCAACGGTTATCAGCGTGAACAATAGCAATTTACGCATCATACTCATGAAAAATAGCTCTTAATTTAAGGCAGGCTTGATTCTAACAAACCGCGTTTATTCTACGACTAACTATTGATATTTAATCGAGTTTTATGCGCATTCACCTAAAATTTCTACCACTGGAAAGAGAAATCCTCCAAATGGTGATTCAATTAGACCAACATTGGAGGGCTTCTAGTTTTAATTAATCGAAAATAACCGATCGTAACTCCGATTATTCCAAGACATCGAAGAGTTGATCTTCAATCATCGGCAGCATCGGTTCAAGTCGCTTAAGTTCTTCGGGAGAAAGTAACATTGGCTTGCCGTCTTCGCCCATGCGCGCCAAGATAAAATATGGATCTAAGTGAGCATAAATGGCATACTCCTGATCCTCATGATAGAAGCTAGCAAGGAGTTGAAGCTCTTCTTGTTCGTCCTCATCATCACCTTTATCTTCAGAATCTTCCTCTTCGGCTAACTCTGGAAGATCACCTTCGACCGTCAACACAACAGCCGTGCGTTTAATCGTGAGGTTTTGTTCGGAGAGAACGGCTTTGGCGGTCGGAAGAATCCGATCGATTTGGCTTGGATCCTCTACTAACACTGCTTCCTCGTCATCGGTCCCGTCGTCTTGCCAAGACACGATTTCGATGGTGGAGTCTACAGGGAGCAGAAGAACATATTCTTCTCCATCTACGGAGAGATTATGCTCCACGTAGCAATCGAGTGTCAGGCCCGTCTCGTCAGTTACCGTGACGGTTGGGGCATCAAAAATTTCTTCTTCCATTTGGGGATCTTCCTATCCTGTTTCAAAGATACAACGACTGCCCCGAATGGGTTTCTATCAGCGTTCTTCTCAAGAATAGTATCCCTTAGTTTGGGTCAATCGGCACGGCTGTCTTAGATACATTTTCCAACACTAAAATTTTGCCATCGACCCGATCGTTCCCCGCCAACCATCGTTCTAGTATGAGAGCCGCTGCTTTACGATCGATTAGCCCTTTATTTTGGGATGGCGACAGGTTTTCGGCTTTGATTAAATCTTCAGCTTCAATGCTACTTAGGCGCTCGTCTACATACTCAACGGGCAAGCCCACGGCCTTTGACAAAATATCAGCCACATGCACGGTCTGCTTGGCTTGAGGTCCGATGCTGCCGTCCATATTGAAGGGAAACCCTACAACTAATACAGTGGGGTTCCGATCGCGAATAATATCGATTAATTCCTGAATTACATAATCTATGGACTTACGATCGATCGTCACTAACCCCGTCGCAGCCAGACCTAAGCCATCGCAACCCGCCACACCAATACGTTTTTTTCCAATGTCAAGGGCGATCGCTGAAATCCTGGGACTGTTCATCTAACAGCAAGGATCAGGATCTTGAGGTGGGAAGAGTTGATCGTTATTTGAACGGGTCTCCCGAGTTGCTAGGGAACTGGACTGATTTTTACGCGGTTGACGAATACGGAATTTTGCACTTTGGGGATCCAACACAATTCGACCAGGCACAGGTTTGCGTGATGGCTGGAATCCAGGAATAACATCACCCAAGGGAATGCCTTCGAGGCTAGGCATCGATCGGGTTTCTCGGAGTTTATGCCAGACCGATCGAGACATCATTAGAGTGTGGGCGATAGGTTTGGCACCGACCCGCTCTAAATAAGCTTCGCGTTCAGGATGATAGTCCGCCGACAAAATTTGTAGCGACTGGCTTGGGAACTCGGAGGTAATGCGGGCCACTTGGGCCATCACTTCGGGGTAGAGCCAAGTGTAAGCGGGATGCACGGCAAGTTGGGCACTGTGAGATTGAGAGCCATCACGGCTGAGGGTGACTTGAAAATGGGCGATTGCCACCTTTCGTTGGGGTTCAAACACGTACCCACTCACGACTTCGGTTTGTGTCATCCACTGCTTAACTAACTGGATGACGGAGCCAAATAGACTGACTTTAAAATCCTGAGGGTGACGATCGAAAACTTGACGGACCAGCGGAGGCATGGCCATATTATCAAGTTGATAGAGTAAATGAGCGTCTGCATTGCTGACGGGGAGAAGGTTTGGCAGATCGGGTTCGCGTTCGGCAATTTTCTGAAGCTGTTCGGGGGCAATGGACCAGTAGGTCATCTGAGCTACGGGCTGGAATCCATTGTGGCGATACAGCGGCAAGCGAGTTTCATCACTCACGTCTAGTTCCAAAATCCAGGTACGCGCCTGAAGAATGGTCTCAAAGCTATTCCTTAACAGCAGGGAACCCATCTCCATGGCCGTCACTAAAGTTGTGGTCGTGGTCTTCTCTTCGCCTGCGGTGGTGTTTTCGCCTGCGGTCTTCTCTTCGCCTGCGGTTGCGTTTTCGTCCGTGATGACTACCGATTCTGCTGCTAGCCGATCGACCCGCCAAGTGGTTCCTGCGCTGTTGAAGGGCGAAGTCTGAATTACGCCGCAAACTTTAGAGGCCGCTTCGGCAATTTGAATAGACAGTGAATGACGCAACGGGTTCGGAAACCAGCGCAAAAACTTCAGCAACCCATACCAGCGACTTACATCAATGTTGTGTTCACGAACCATCGAGGCCGCGCTGGGAATCTCTTCCATCACCGAACGACTGATACGATCGAATACTTCTAAGTCCCGATATTGCAACGTACGAATATTGACAGTCGAAGTGGGACGAGAAGGTCGCATCATGAGAGAGCATCCAGAAAAGTACGCGGAAAAAGGCTTTATTGAAACGGGTCTTCTAGCTTACCGACGGACGAATCAATACAACGGGCGTTTGCTCATTAGCATTTCCTGCCGGATTTGTAATCAGAGCCTTCTCTAAAAAATTAACCGGAATACCAGCCGTCGTTGCCAATATCTTAACGCGCCGCAAATCATTTACGTCTACGATCGCAGCTTCAAGCCCTGTTTCTTTCTTAATTCGATCGCAAACAGCTTGGGGATTATGTGGACCCAGCACCACAAACTGATCATAGGGCGGAATCGTGCCCGTCACATCATCCACTAGGTTGGCTTGTTCGCCAGCCAGCCGATAGAACATGCCATCGACGTTAAGTTTACGGGCCATTGAGTAGGGCAATAGCTTAAATGGAATGCTGCCCACAAAGGATAAAAACACTCTCGGTGCGCCTACAATGTCAATCAGAGTCTGCAATCCACCCGCTGTGGCCAAGCTGGAGGTGGATTTAAACATGTAGCACAATCGCTTAGCTAACCAGCCAGGATTAATATCTCTGAAGTGACGGAAACGGCCTTGGATGATGGCGAGGGGAGATTCGCCGATCGTCACAATGTCACCTTTTTGAGCATGGGGAAGCACATATTGCTTAACGACTTCGACAGGATCATCCAGATTTGTGAGCAGGTGGGTTTTAATTGGCAAAATATCCGAATTTTCCGCAGGTCGCCAGCGCTTCGAGTCTTCAACAGACGGAAATCTCAACGGCACAATGACATGCTTAGTACAGGGGACTTTGCCTTCAGGACCGTAGGTGACATAGTTCACTCGGACCCAAGCCACTTGAAGCGCATCTACCTTGTCGCCTTCCAAATCAATGCGGATTTCAATGGTCTCGCATTTGCCGAAATCCACGATGTCGCTCTCCCAATAATCATCCTCGCGGCCATCGAAATAATCAAAATGGTTAATGATTCGGTTGCGTTGGGTAATGCCTTCGGTGGAAGCTTTCGATAGGAGCTTCACGTCTGTCCACAGCTCAGGAATCATCACATCGAGCCGCTTAGTGGGATTAATGAATTCAATTTTCCCAATGATTTGACAGTGGGTAGGGCTGACGGGTGTGATGTCCCATTTCCCATCAGTGACTTCTAAGGCATTTCCCAGCCGACGGCGATATTGAAAATCCAGCCCGATCGCCACTAATGCAAATGCGAGTGCGAGCAGTCCACCGATCGTGAGCATTGGCCAACCGATCGTGAGCATTGGCCAAAGAAGAAACATCAACATTACTTAAAAAACGTCCCTGTGCAGGTTGATCACATCTAATTCCTGAAGATTATCCCTTAAAAGCGTAATTCTTGACGGCACAATATACCGTAATCCCAAAATTCATTCACCGAACTACTCATCTTTAGCAATTTTCCCGACCTTAGTGGTTGGATAATAGTTAGCGAGAATTTGGTCATATTTGTAGCCTTTCTCCGCCAAACTCTTTGCCCCCAATTGGCTCATCCCTCTCCCTGCAAAGGCTTCCGCCACGATGTCATCAGACGCAGCATAGAGCGATTCCACGACTCCACCTTTGTAACTGACGTATTCTCCAGAAGTGATGTCCACGGCTTGGTTGCTGCGATCGTCTTCTCGTTGAGTGCCGCTGTAAACTTGAAAATATTCATCGCTGCCAATGTGATAACGAGAATTTGCAGGTTTGAAATAGTAGGTCAAGGCATAGGAACGCGCCGCAACGGCTTGGGCTTTAATGGATTCGGGACTCCAACTGGGCGAGACTTCACTAGCCACGACACTGTAGAGATAATGCCGCAGATTAATGTAATTCACTGCATGAAGCGTAGTGCCATCGGACGAAAGCAGCAGCTTGCCTCGATAAGGACGATTGTTTAAATACAGCAGTCCGCCTGGTTCAGGTTCGATGAAGGTGTTGGTGGGGAAGCTTTGCGTGCCGATCGTAATGCCACTGCCCGAAAGCTGGGCCGTATGGGCTTGAGTGACGGCTAGATTGCCTAGTTTATTTCCTTTTTCGTCGGTCAAATTCAGAGCTGTGGTGCTAGCAAAGGCGATCGAACTTCCCTTACCAATAGAAACATGCATCTCAATATAGGCATCCACTGGCGCATTGGTCGATTCAAAAACGGCCTTGGCTTTGGCATTTTGAGCTTTTTGCTCTGGAGTGAGTTTGGATAGGTCAACGGGTGTAAGCGTCGGTGCAGGCGCAATGGCGAGAGGCGAGACTTTAGGCAATGGAATTGCACTTAAGCTTCTGTTTGGAAGGGGCAATCCGGGAGCAGCCAAGCTGAGAGTGGAGGGTGCAGCGGCGACATCAGAAATTCCCTTAACAGAAGTACGATCGACCGGGTGAGGCATTGTAATCCAAGCGATCGAGGGGAACAGCCCCAACAACGGCAACAGCAGCCATGGCCGACGGGTTACAAACGTTTTAGCGATCGTCTTCAGCGGAACGTTAGGAAGTTCTGGGGCTGCCGGGGCCGTTAGTTCACTGAAGGCTTGGGAAATGGTTTCGTCGCTAGGGTAATCGGATTCTGTGGCGGGTTCGACAAACGACACCGGACTATCGATAGAATCATTGGCCTCTAGACGGTCAGGCCGATCGGTCTCAGGACGGACTTCGAGTGAGTTTTGAAGCATTTTTTTAAAGGAATTTTTATTAAGCCACATGTTTAAGACACATTGGAACGCGCAGGAATAAATGGGGTTTGGGTGAGCAAGGATTCGTTTAGTCTAAAAGATTTTGTGGGTGATGAGACGATCGTATCAATAGACTCTCAACTGATTCAATTATTCACGCTATTCGTCGCCCAATTCTGATGATTTTAGAAGAAAAACACGACTCAGGTGTTCCAAAATATCATCTTTAACCCGAACAGTCGTCGCCCAATCCTGAAGCCTTGCAAAAAATGTCTTAAAAGAAAGTGATGGCGATAATGCAATCAGAGATCTGATAAAAGAAATGAGATCAACAAAAATGACATCATCAAACATTTGAAATATCTCCGAAAATTTGAGGATATTGATATTGTTTTTTGGAGCCACCTTGCCAAGGATTCTCCGTCGCTGGAAAAATGGACCCCGATGATCCAGGTAGTAAATCGCTATGGGTGTTCATGGAAGCGGTGGCTTTTACAAAACCTCGATCGCTCCTCTTAAAAGAAATAACAATAGGCCCTAACACCATCTCAACTAAAAAGCGATTATAACTAATAGACTTCAAGCTGAGTCCAAATATCAAGGTGAGTCTAAATATCAAGTAAAACTACTATCTCCAACTCATTTTCATCAAATTCTAAAGAAAACAAAATCCTACAGTCATAGCCACAAGAACAGGCTTTTAGTCCTAATAGTTTCCCTCTAAGGAATGAGTGCCTAATTGAGAAGCAAAAATGTCTTCTTTCATCTGCTGCAATTTGAATAATTTTTGTCTCAAGTTAAGAATTGCGTTTGACGAATTTCCGAAACGATCGCGTTAACTATAGGTCACCTGCATTTGGTAAGGCTTCGATCGTAATAGCCTCTGGATCATCGTGCTGGCCTCAAACTCCTTGCCCAATTGCTGTGACGGGTGAAGTTACCTGGTACGATCGAATCCAATCGAAATTTATTGCTTCGTCATGGCCGCAACCCAAACCCGTAACGTCCCCCATCTCCTCATTGAAGATGGATTTCTCAAAAAACAATTTGAATTATTTCAAACCCTAGTCGAGACCATAGATTGGGAAACCAGCATGAGCGCCCGAAAAACGGCCTCCTTTGGCGTACCTTACAATTACGTCCAAATGACCTACGCAGCGGTTCCAATGCATCCAGCCTTGATGATGGTTTCCGATCGGCTCTTCACTAGGCTCGGAATTCGATTTAACAATTGCCTACTGAACTATTATGAAACAGGCTACAACCGCATGGGATTTCATGCCGACGACACCACAGGTTTAGAGCCAGAAACAGGAGTTGCGATCGTCTCTATTGGGTCTCCCCGCGCCATTACTTACCGTCACAAGCTCGATCCCGAACTCCGCCACAAATTCACCCTCCAGCCCGGCTCCCTGCTTTACATGGAATCAGCAGTACAGGAAGACTGGTTCCACGCCATCAACCGCCAAAAAGGAGTTGGGCCAAGAATTAGCTTGACTTGGCGGCTATTTAAAGACAGCGATATACAATAGATATTAAGTCAGCAGATTCTAATCAGCCTCCGTCTCTATGATCACAACCTCGATCGTCCCCGAAAATGCCCCAGCCGATGCGCCCTGTCGCGAGTTTGATAGTGGTGGATTTGACAGCCTCAATCCGCCCAATGACAAGTTGATTGATGCCTGTGTACATTGTGGATTTTGTTTATCGACCTGCCCTAGCTATCGCGTCCTCGGGACCGAAACTGACTCTCCTCGGGGACGAATTTACCTGATGGATGGCATTAATGAGGGCACCATTCCCTTCACGCCTGCGGTAATTCAGCATTTTGATACCTGTTTGGGTTGTCTTGCTTGTGTCACCACTTGTCCGTCGGGAGTGCAGTACGACAAACTGATTGAATCGACCCGCGCTCAAGTTCGCCGCAATGCCGATCGCTCTCCTATTGAAAAGATTCTTCGCAGTATTGTCTTTAATCTATTTCCCTATCCTAATCGCTTACGTTTGGTCATGCGCCCGGTTACGTTGTATCAAAGTCTCGGATTGCAAAATTGGGTCCGATCGATGGGATTTCTAAACCTTATTTCTCCGCAATTGTCGGCCATGGAAGGCATGTTACCCAAACTGCCCGCTGGAGCATTTAAAGATACATTACCAGAAGTAATCGCCGCGCAAGGTGAACAGCGGTATCGAGTTGGAATGCTTTTGGGCTGTGTGCAGCGGTTATTTAACCCAGCCGTGAATGCTGCAACAATGCGTGTATTGACGGCCAATGGTTGCCAAGTCGTTATTCCAAAAAGCCAGGGCTGTTGCGGCGCATTACCCCATCACCAAGGCGAAGAAGATCAGGCCCGATCGTTTGCCAAACAAATGATTGATAGTTTTGATGCGGAAAATGTTGAGTATATATTGATCAATGCGTCCGGTTGTGGGCATACCATGAAAGAGTATGGTCATTTACTCAAAGATGATAAAGACTATGCCGATCGGGCTGTGGCCTTTGTGGATAAGGTGCGTGATGTCCAAGAATTTCTAGCTGAAGTTGGTCTAACAGCCCCGCTCTCAGCCTTGCAAACTGAACCATTGTCAATTGTTTATCAAGATGCTTGCCATATGATTCATGGGCAAAAGATTACAAATCAACCGCGCAAATTACTCAAACAAATTCCGGGCGTAACGCTAAAAGAACCGATTGATGCAGCATTGTGTTGTGGGAGTGCAGGGGTATACAACATCTTCCAGCCCGAGATTGCCGAAGAACTTGGACAACAGAAAGTGACTAACTTAACTAAAACGGGGGCAACTGCGATCGGGAGTGCAAATATTGGCTGTTATGTTCAAATTTCTAAACATTTAGCAATTCAGGGAAAAGTGATACCTGTACTTCATCCAATGCAGTTCTTAGATTATTCAATTCGTGGCATTCAACTTTCAGATCATTCGGAGAGTTAAATCACGACTGTTTGGTGGGAATGCAAAGGTAAAATACTATTCCATTCCCCGGAATCAGTTAGACGTTGATAAAAAGATCTTCACCTTCTTGGCTAACGGCGAAATTTGCCACATCGGTCGGCTCTTTACCCATTGCCATCATTTTTTTTGCAAAACCAGGTAGCGTAATTCCCATCGCTGATTCGACCCATCCGACACTTTTGCCAGTACAAATTTCAAACTTAGCACCATGGAAGGGACAAGTGATAACTCCGTTTTCTAATTTGCCACTACTCAGGGGTAGTCCTAGGTGAGGACATTTGTTGGCAACGGCACAATAGCTGTCTCCGACTTTTGCCACAAGAACGGATTGTTTTCCAGCGTTAGTTTTTAAAACCTTGTCGGTACTGACATCGGATGTGGTAGCAATTTTGATTTTTGTCATGATGTGAGCTTTTTTGTAGGATTGGGGATAGAGAAATTCTAACTAACAGATGATACAGGTTTTCTGGATGATGTACAGAAAATATGGAAAAATTGATTCAAATTTTGAATGACAATTAATTAAAGTTTCTCACTAATTGTGATCTGTTGCTCAAGGTAGGCAATTATTTCTATTCAAATATAATTAATAGATATTTCAATATTCATGCGAACTTGCTTACAGAACGTTACTAACTTAACTAAAACGGGAGCAACTGCGATCGCCAGTGCAAATATTGGCTACTATGGTTAAATTTCTAAACATCTAGCAATTCAGGGGGAAGTGATGTCAGTAATTTATCCGATGCAGTTCTTAGATTACCCGATTCGGGGGATTCCGCTTTCAGATCATTCGGAGAGTCAACGCAGGATTGTTGGATGGGAATGCGAAGGTAAAATTCTGTCCCATTCCCCAATTCGGAGCGATAGCCTAAGGTTCCGCCATGACGTTCTTCAATAATTCGCTGGCTAATGGGCAACCCTAGCCCAGTGCCTTGACCGATCGGTTTTGTCGTGAAAAATGGATTGAACATCTTCGATCGAATCGCCAAGGGAATCGGTGGGCCATCAGTCCAGATAGTCACTTCTACAGTTTTGTCATTCAGGTCATGCTTAGTGTTAATGCGTAGAGTTGGTGAAGTAGAGTTATTTGCCTCTAGACTATCGATCGCATTGTTCAGTAAATGCAAAAACACTTGATTTAGTTCATCAGCATAACATTCAATTTTTGGAAATTTATCATACTTTTTTATCACTTGAATCTGGATACTCCGAGGGGATTGAGTCAGACGATAGTTTAATACAAAAAGTGTACTGTCTAGCCCTTCATGTAAATCCACCTTTTTTAAACCACCCTCATCCAAGCGACTAAAATTTCGTAAGGTCAAAATCAATTGACGAATTCGATCGGCACCTGTTTTCATTGAATTTAAGACTTTCGGAAAATCATCTCGAATATAGTCTAATTCTAAATCACCCACTAATGCCTCAAGTGTCCGATCGGGCTTTGGATATTGGACTTGATAAGCACTCACAATACTAAATAAATCCCGAGAATAGTTTTGGGCATAGGTAATATTTCCATAGATAAAACTAATAGGATTATTGATTTCATGGGCGAGTCCAGCGACCAATTGTCCTAAACTACTCATTTTTTCGGTTTGCACTAATTGAGTTTGAGCTTGTTTAAGTTCGCTTAGAATATGTTCTAACGCCTCAGTACGATCGCGCACTCTTAATTCTAAATTCTCATTGACGATCGCTAGATCTTCTTGAGTCTGACGCTTTTCAGCTATCGTTGCTAACATCAAAAATGTAGTTAAGGTAATGGTGCCCATGAAGCTTTGAAGCAATACTAATGAACCATTCAACGACGATCGTAAAAATGGTCCTCGCCCCATCGCCGTTGCCAGCACCGTCATCAGCGTCACTGCGACCACGCCAAATGTTGCCCCGTAGTCCCCCAGCCGAATGGCCGCCCAAAGCAATCCCGGTAAGACCAAGTACTGAAGCGGATAGTCTGATAAAAAAGTAAACCCGCTCAATAGTCCAAACCCTAGCAATAACAAGCCAAGATCCCATGATCGATCCCAATCCATTTGTCGCCATCGAAACCGCTGCCAGCTCACTAACATTGGCATCCCGATAATCACACTAAGCGCATCACCAATCCACCATGTTTTCCAAATCTCAGCAGACAATGCCCAAGGTACAATACCCAATAGCACCATATACACTAGCGATAATGTTGGTGTAATAACTGGAATGACCAATCCGATGGCAATGAACACTATCACATTACGAACCCGATCGAGAATCTGCCCAACAGAAGAAACGCGTAAAAGATTCGCGCCGATTACTGTCGTTAGAATTGCAATGACTGTTTGAATTAAACTCGTAAAAAGAGCCTTTTCAGGAGTTAAGTTTTTCGTGAGAACGTCAAAATTGGTAATAAAATTTGCGATCGCAATACCTGGTATTAAATGATTACCACCGAGATATAGAGTTGCCCAAGCGATCGGTGCTGGAATCCAGATGGGCGTAATACTAGGCGAATTGGGCAATGCGAGGCCCATAGAAAGATGTGCTGATTTGTAGTAAGCAAGTCCTGTAAGAACCATCATCAACCAAGTTATAGGCTGACGGTAAATGTACCAAAAATTGCGATCGGGTAAAATCCTAGCCATTTTGAATATAGCCCATCAAACAGAATAAATGCACTCCGTTTAGTATGCCCGTTTTTTGTATTAATCTAGAAATTAATGCCTCAGATGATCAAATAAAAGAACTAGACTTTCGGGTACTGGGCGACAATCCGGGGCGCTTTGCCTGTTAATCCTTGCATGTGCCGTAGAACTAAAGACCGAATAGGAGAAATATCTTGCAAGATCCACAAAGATAAGTGTCGGATCAGTACGATCGGCCAGATTTTGTTAGAAAAAACACGAGTTAATGTATCGGTCAATCCTAATACCAGTAAATTTTCCCCCATTCTCCACCGTTCGTACTGCTTTAAAACAGCAAGACTGGCAAAATCTTCATCCCGATTTAGTGCATTCTGCATCACATTTACTAGTGCCGCCGCATCTCGGATTCCTAAATTAATTCCCTGACCGCCCACTGGATGACAACAATGCGCCGCATCCCCAATTAGAGCAAGTCCCGGTTTCACATATCGAGTGCTGTGCAGGAGCCGAACTGGAAACACAGACGGCTTACCTACCAAGGTCAATTTGCCCATATGGTCGCCATAGCGCGATCGCAGTTCTGTCATAAACTCATCCGGCTTAAGCGTCAACATCCTATTGGCAACGGCCCGAGGCGCAGTCCAAACAATGCGACACAACCCATTGGGTAAGGGCAAAATTGCAAAGGGACCATCGGGTTGAAAGCGTTCGTAGGCGATTTGGTTATGGGGATGCTCAGGTTGAATGAAGGCAACGATGCAGGATTGCCAGTATTGCCAACCAAACGTAGAGATATTGGCGGCTTGGCGCAGGGCCGATCGACTCCCATCGGCAGCAATCACGAGTTTGGCGGAAAGGGTTTGTGCACTGTTGTGAGAACTCGTCTGTGCAAATTTAACGATGGTCCGATTGCCCGTCTTAACCGTCTCTATGACCGTCGCTGGACAAATACGATCGACATTGGGTAAGGCGTTCAGCCCGTATTCTAAGGCTTCTAATAAAACACGATGCTCCGCTACATAGCCAATCGTTTCACGGCCTAGATCTTGGGGTAAAAACTTCACCACTTTGCCATAGTCGCCGTCAGAGAGTTGAACCGATCGGTAGGTTTCCACTTGAGGTCGGATACGTTGCCAAAGTCCTAACTCTTCAAAAACTTTTACTGATAGCAAATTGACAGAATAAGCTTGTCCCCGATCGCTAGCCATCGACTGAGCTTGGGCTTCAACAACAGCCACCTTCAATCCCGCTTGGCCTAGCGCACATGCCGCGACATTACCGACAATCCCGCCCCCAACAATGACGACATCATATTCACAGCCGTCTGTCTGCTCAACATCGGTTAGGTTGGGTGTTAAATGGCGATTTACGCTGTAATCAAGATCGCGATAGGTCAGTTCATGGTCAGTGACGATCGGTGCGGTTTGCATTGCAGGATGTTAATCGAAAGATTAAAACGAGTTACATAACTATATATAGTACTGATTATCAGCGGAGTGCAAGCAGTTTTCTAGGTAGGATGCCGTCCAGTGTAGGTACAGGTGAACCGATCGGATGAAGATCAATACCTGAGTAATGGTGATAAGTAATGGTAACAACTTTCGATCGCGTTGTGCAATTGAAAGTTGTCTTTAGGATCCACGCCCGATCGGGTCGAGACTCTGTACTTATATCCTGCCGTTAATTTTCTACCATTCGCCTAAATCTTCGTCTTCTATCTCAACGAATGTATCCGCGCTAGCATTCATATCTATACTAATGCTTGTAGTTGCGCCAATGCTGATTTCAGTAGCATCTAATTGATTTGAATCCATTTCACCTGATTCTTCAATGGTCAATCTAATTGTGCGTGAAAAGCCTTCACCATTTGAATCGCCTATTGTAATTTCCACCGTTTCACCACAGAGCTGGTCCAATCGGCCTAGCAATCCCCGCAGATGAGGCGTACTGGCTCCAGTATCAACATACAACCGTTCAGAAAGTTGATTCATTTTGCGCCAACTTCCATACAGTTTTGCGATCGCACCTTCTAGAATGCCAGATTGATTTACAAGTTCTGCGGCAGTATTCAAAACCCCTAACCGCAATGCTTCTTCAAGGGCCAGTTCTAAATCAACATTAGAATCATTTAATGCCTGAACTTGATTCGCCCCTTCCAAATATCGAGCCAAATATCGCGCTTCAGCCGTCACTTGTTTGAGAGTTCCAAGATCCGGACTTTCCGCCACTGCTTCGCGAATTGTATCTTGATGGACTTCTGGAAGCCGCTCCATCTGTTTGACTAAAGGCGCAATATATCGCGGTGGAATGCTTTGATCGGCGGCCTTGACGCGCAATTCCTCAGGAATCAAATCCGACGTCATGGCGACCCATTCATCCGAAAGTTGTTTGACTTCGCGGCGGGTAATGCGTTTGCCCTGCTTAGCGGAGTCAGCGATGACTTGCTGGACCTCCGTAGACGATTTGGCGGTCTCCATAAAGGCGCGCTTGGTGAATTTGTTAACGTCTTCAGCTTCAAGATAGCCCTCATCAATCATTCGATCGGCGCATTCGGCTAAATCAATTAAGCTGTAGGCTGTACTTTTACTAATTTCACGATCTTTTAACCAATTCAAAAAGCCAAGTCCTTTGCCCGGTTCCGAGGTACGTTCACGATCGCGCACAGCTCGCAAAATTTTGCCGCGCCATACATCAGTTTGCAAATCTAACCGATCGCATACTTGCCATGCCAGTTCGATTTGTTGCTGAAAGTCGTAGGCGCTAATTTCCGTGTCTTCCGGATCAGGAAGCTGTACGTCAAAGCTAATGGCTAATTTTTCTTCTAGAGCGGCTAGGTCCAGGACTGGCTCACCGTTAGCTTTCGGTTGCCGCACTTTTTTCGTGGCTTTCACGGGCGGCATATCGAATTGAGCCTCAAATTGAGATGCTTTTGTTGAAGGCGTATCTGCCTGCGCTGCTGTCTGCACCATGTCTAGTCCCTCGTTCTGCTTTGCTCTAGCCGGAAATCATTATTGCATGGCTTGAGACCGTGATGGCTGATTGCATGGTGATTAGGATTGAGAGATTTGAAGGGGAGATTTTTGTTTAATTGAATACTGCCGATCGTGAATCAGGTTTTTTAAATGCCCAACGCGGCTAGCTGGGGCGGGATGACTGGCGAGGAGTGGAATATTTGAAAGGTCTTTAATTCGCTCGAAAAATTCAATGGCTCCTGCAACATGACCATACTGTTTATAGAGCAAATCTAAACCAACCTCATCGGCTTGAATTTCTTGTTGTTGGGAAAACTGGGCACGACTAATGGCTTCTATGCTGGTGGTGCCGATCGCAGCCACTGAACCAATGTCACCAAACAAACTCGAAAACACTATCTGAAGTAATAATGCATTGCCTAACCCACGCAAATGATCGCGGTTTTTAAAATGCCCCAATTCATGCCCTAGAATCATCATCAATTCATTTTCAGATTCGGCTTTGTCCAGTAACCCTTGATAAACTAGAATCCGATCGCCAGGAATGGCTGCTGCATTAACAATAGGTTGATTGATATAAAGAATTTGGTAATTGCGATCGGGATTGCTGGGTGGAAGATGGGACTCTAGTTTATTTAAAAGATCATTCAGTTGATCTTGAGTTTTGCCGGGTTTCGCTTGTTGGTTATAAACCGGAAGAACCAAATTCCCCAATTGCTGTTCGACGCTTGGCGGAATCCACCAAACAATGGTGCTTCCTAAGGCAAATGTGCCCCAAATAATCGCCATCAAACTCGCGATACAAATTACAAAAAATTTGAAGAGATCGCGAGATTTTGGTTCAGGGTTTCGATCGCTATAGCTAGCAATGCCGGGAGGAAGTTGCATATGAAAACGTGGTGAATTAGTTAGTCTGATTTGACAGGACGGAATGGATGGAGAAAATTGATTAATGATCCCAAATGGCGAGTTTGAATCCACAATTTACCCTGCCCACTAAAGCGACAAACTAACCCTTCTCCGCCAAATATACTAGTTTTGAGACTCTTAAATGAAAGTCCACCTAGCATTTCAACGTTATAGCTCAAGGTATCTTCAAAGGCGACTATGTAGCCCGTATCTACAATATACGATCCATTGACTGGGATTTCTAAGATTGCACCATAAGAACTAAACCAAACATCGCCATTGCCACTTGCTTTAATTAAAAAGAGTGATTCACCACTGAAAAATCCTTTCATCCCCTGAAATTTTGTGTCTATTGTAATATTAGGATCTGCGGCAACAAAGCCACTGGATTGGATAAAAAGCGATCGATCGGTCTGGCAACGATAATGGGACAAATCGCCAGGAACACCGGGAGAAAGCACCAGTTCGCCAGGTTTTTCGGTTGCCGTGAATTCGCTCAAAAACAAAGATTCTCCACCAAACATACGGCCAACACTTTTCATAATGCCACCACGCATTTTAGATTTCATGGTGATATGACTATCCATTGCAGCCATGGCTCCGGCTTCGACAATAAGACTTTGATTAGCGGCAAGCTTGACGTGCAAGGATGCGTACGCAGGAGAATGTTCGATGTCGTAGGTATACATGTGAATTATGAGTTGTGAATTATGAGTTGTGAATTATGAATTGTGGATTTGGGATTAACGTGGGGGAAGTTGACTGCCTATCTCTTTGCCGAAGGAGCCGGGGTTGTGGGTTTGGCAGTAGAGTTTGCCTTTTCCACTGAAACGACAGACTAAGCCTTCGCCGCCGAAAATGGCTCCCCACCAACTGGCATTGGCTTTGCTAATACGGAAGCTGAGGCTGTCTTCAAAGGCGACAATATGCCCGGTATCGACGACATATTCACCGTCTACATCAATTTCGTAGATGCCCCCGAACGCATTGATTAAGACAATTCCATTCCCGCTGATTTTGAGCCAAAAAATTGACTCACCGCTGAAAAATCCTTTGAAGCCTTGAAAGCCAAGTTCTAAATCTACGCCCGGTGTGCTGGCCAAGTATCCGGT
>JANXNM010000602.1 GCA_025354065.1 Synechococcales cyanobacterium 340R_concoct_173_sub
TATTCAGAATGCTCTCTTCTAGGTATCGAAACAGGAGAAGGAAATTTGGATTAAGGTTAAATTTAATTGCAGAGATTTACAATTATGAGCTTAGTTTATCTTTAAAACAGACGATTTCATGATACTTTCGCAGGAGGTCTAATCAGCGATTTCGTGTCATCCCCAATCCGTCTCCACTTCGGATTTTCTACAAACTGTCGCCCACAGTCGCGACATTTATAATTCTGGTTGCCATGCCGGGGCATTCCGTTCTTGTTGATGTCATTGGAGGCACAGGTTGGACAGTGCAGCAGGGGGTTGACCATCATGATCAGGAAAATAATTCTACGGCTCTATTCTCGCTCACTCTTTTTTCTACGTCCTTCCCTAAATGGCACTACTCATTGGCCAATGCGACGGCAAAAATGAACCTTTGTTTTGTCAGCCTCATGATAGTCAGGCTTTCAGCCTTTGACTAAGATGCTAAATGGGTTCTATAACAGGCAGCATTGGTCCTTCAAAATCCTGTTGCCTCAATGACAGAGGAGTAATCTCCAGGATTAAAGACCATAAGCTCTGTAAATGCACTGATTGCAAATAATTCGTGATGGATGAATCTATGGGTTAGACAAGATCTATAGTATTAAGAGATGACAATGATGAAAACATATCAACGATTAAGTATTTCTAGTTTGCTTCTTCTTGGCTTGAGCTTTTTAACTGTTGCGACAGCGGCATATGCGGCAGAATCGGGTCCATCTCGATCGCCTCAGTCTTCAGAAGGTCAATCTAAACAGCGTCCCAATCGTAAACCCCAAAGGCCTCGCATTGACTTTGCAGTGGCGGCGGCCAAGTTAGGCATCACAGAAGCTAAACTGAAGGCAGCCCTCGGTCTTCCAGCACGTCCTCCCCAGGAAGGCAAACCATCGGGTGCTCAACCCACTCCACCCCAGAATGGACAAGCTCCGACTGGCAAGGGTGAACCCAGAAAACCGGAACAAGGTCGTCCGCCTCGTTTAGATATCAAGGGTGCGGCAGCGAAGTTAGGGGTGACGGAACAGAAACTGCTTCAAGCGCTGGGACTTCCCGAAAAGCCACCGATGCAGAATCAACCGGGAGCAACCCAACCCGCAAAATAGGTTTGCTTTTAGCATGATTTAATTTGATAGTAGCGACGATCGTTTGTGATACCGATCGTCGTTATGATGTGGGGTGTAGCGAATTGTTCAAGTTATAGACTACAAGCTGGATTCGATCGACTAAGCTAGAATAATCTTCCGAATATCGACAAGCAAC
>JANXNM010000610.1 GCA_025354065.1 Synechococcales cyanobacterium 340R_concoct_173_sub
TTCTCGAGAACGGGTCCGACAGATTGAGGCAAAGGCACTTCAGAAGTTGCGTCAACCTAAACGACGTAATCAGGTTCGAGATTATCTAGAAGCACTCACTTAAATGATTTTGGCTGTTGGATTTTGGTGATTTTGATTTGATAACTAATTGAAAACAAAAGGGGCCGATCGTGATTGCGATCGGCCCTCTTTTACAACTATTTCTGTCTCATTAAAGTGTTTAAAATAGAAATATCATGGCAGTTATCGTTAGACCGTACTTCATCACAATAGTGCTCTAACTTACTAGCGGTAATGCTTCAATCGTAACGGTACCGACTTCTATAGTTTGAATTCTCAGATCATATCTCCGCAGTAGCTGCATTCCGGTTAATAGAGTGGTTTCTGACTCGTTAATGTAAATTTCACGATATTCCCCATTCTAAATCACAGTGGCAATATAGACCTCAGAAATCCATGAACTCCCATCGCCTAAAGTCGTTACATCACGGCCTTTCCAGGTAAGGTCTAAAGCTGAAATAATTTCAAATGGTAAGGTCAGAAAACCAGAAAAACCAGTGTCAATGACAGCATCTACTAATTTTATTGTCGTATTATTTTTGACAACGATCGTTAGCATTGCCTTAAAATACTGATTGACAATTCCATGTATTACTATGCTGTCCTTGGGCACGAATTTGGGTTTCGTAGAGTGCCTCGATTGCCTTCAGGAGGCTGTGACAACGATCGTTTCAATCTTCAGAATTTCAAGTCAGTCTAACGGATGGCGCTTCACAGGCGGTAAGTAAAATATAACTCAGCATTAGCCTGTACCTCCACTTGTGCCTTCGATTTCAAAGCAAGCTTTGCGTGGAGAGATAGGTAATTGAGTATTCTGGTGTTCCACAGGGACAACCACTATAAGAGCATGGCCTTGTGATGATTCCAGTGACTTGAAAACTTGGAGGTACATAGCCAGGAACGACTATCTTTATGCTCAAGGATTCCAGAGTTGTCTGCTGATCATCCGTCATGCCAGTAAGTTAGGGCTTTGCTTCAAAAGGTAATGATCCTAAAAAAGGAACGAGAGTCCGATCGACCTTTCCCCACTTCATCGCCCGCATTTTTCAGCATGAATACGATCATTTCTTGGGACTTGTATTTCTCGATCGCCTTGAATCCGAGTATAGTTTAATCACACTTGAAAAATTCAAGCATTGCTTTCCGAAGAAGTCTACTTGATCTGACGGGGTGACCATACATTTCTATGTCTGCGTTGTAGCCTACATTTTTATTTTGTGTCATCATAATTAGCCGGAAACACCTTCAGATAAGACTCGATCGCCCGTTTCTGACTTTTCTCCATCGTCTAGAATATCGGTAAATTTATGACAAAAACGAACCCTAAACTTGGGATATGGCAGGCCATTGGATACCTCGACCCTATCACTCGATCCGTCACCGTGGGTCTGCTCGCCATTAGTCTTGGAGTTGTGGGATGGTTTGGGGCCGATTGGTGGAGCCGCAACCGAACCTATCGTTTAGTCTTAGCGGCGGGGAGTTCAACGGGCGAAAGCTATATCCTAGCCAAGGCGATCGAGGCGGTCATCGAAGCCAAAGTCCCCCGCGTCAGCATTGATGTCCAAGAAACCAACGGAACAGCAGATAACCTTAAGCAAATTGAAGCGAACAAAGTTGATCTTGCTACCGCTCAAGCCGATGTTCCCGCAGGTGGGATTGCTCGAACTATTGCGATTCTATACTCTGATAGTTTTCAAGTGGTTGTCCAGGGAAAATCGACGCTACGAAAGTTTACCGATCTCAAAGGTAAACGCATTGGACTTGCCCAAAAAGGTGGACAGTATGCCTCTTTTTTACAGGTTGCCCAACACTTTGGACTCGCAGAAAAAGACTTCACGTTCATTGGTGATAGTGACCAAAGCTCTGACCTTGCTTTTCAACAAGGACAAGTCGATGCTATCTTCCGCGTGAGAGCGATCGGCAATGCCCAAATCGCGACCCTTATTCGGAATCAGGGTGGGCGGCTCATTGCGATCGAACAGGCCGAAGCCATGCGCGTCAAGCATCCAGCCTTTGAACCGACGAAGCTTCCCAAGGGTGCCTATCAAGGTAACGAACCCACCGTTCCCGCTGACGACCTTCCGACCGTTTCAGTCCAGCGATTGCTCCTTGCTAATGCCAATCTCGACCCGACCATCGCGCTTCAAATCACCCAAGCCATCAACGAAAATCGCCGCGAACTGCAAGCGGCCATCCCCCCAGCCGTCAGCAATGCCTCCCCTCTAGTCTCCAACATCCGCCGTCCTGAAACGACCGGAGGCACCGGAATTCCAATCCATCCCGGCGCATTGTCCTACTACGATCGTGATGAACCGTCATTTATCCAAAAAAATGCCGAATATCTCGGCTTGATTCTGACCTTAACACTGCTTGGAGGATCCTGGCTGTGGGAACTGACCCGCTGGATAGACCGCCGCAAAAAGAATCTAGCTGATGGTTACATTGAGCAGGTTATAAATGTCATGAATACCTGTCAAGCCGCTGCTATAACTCCCCAAGATGCCCTAACCAAAATCGATCGAATCTTTGAACAAGTCGCCACTGAACTTATTCAAGAAGCGATTTCTCAGGAGTCCTTCCGAACCTTTATGGAAGCCTACAAAACGGTCCGAGAAGTTATCGACCGTAAACGAGTTTAGGTATTTCCAAGGAGTCCGATCGATCGCGTTTTAAGAACTGCTATGTGAGATTGCGATCTCCCAAGTTCTCTAGCTCATTCTTTAACATCATGCGATCGCAGGAACGATCGCCTATTTCAAGCAACAGCAACTCGTAATCATCCCAACTGACATTATCAATAGTCACGCGACTGCTGGGTGATAGTTGAAGATTGCTACTTGGGGCGACGACCGTTCCAGAAATCATAAAGCTTGGACTTGGACTCGCGGTCGGACTTGGCTCAAAATTCATAATGCCTTATTATGACCGTTGCAGAGTTACCGCAAGATGACAAATAAGTCAGTCGTAAAGAGTAAAAAACAGTTGGTTTATCACCTAGGCATTGGTCGAGCGGACTTTTGGATGGTGAATGAGTCGTCGTCGTTTGCTCAGTGACTATAAATGATCACCTGAGTCTGAGGACGCGCTGATTTACTTGGCTATGAAGCTCAATATGTTCAGATGATTAGTGTAAATTTATACGCTCTCAGACGTTTCAAATAGCCTCTAAGTTTGTCAGTTGAACTCATTGATGTAAGCCTAATGATTTGATCAACATCAGCAGATCGAGAGACGACCTAGAGGAATAAGAAAAATATTATTAGATAGCAAACCCTTACACGTTAATTACAGGATCAAATAAAATGGCTCTTCACAAAATTAAGGATTTCGATCCAGACTATAAGATGCACTTTGATGACTATGATTTTAAAGGCTTAGATCTTTATACTGAAAATGATAAAATTGGTTCAGTGGATGATGTCTTGGTAGATGATGAAGGACAATTGCGCTACTTAGTAATTAATACCGGAGTATGGCTTTTAGGGAAGAAGGTTTTGTTTCCTATCGGACGGGCGCGCATTGACTATGAGCGCGATCGGGTTTATGCCGACAACCTAACTAAAGCGCAAGTTGAAGCTCTCCCAGAATTTAACAATAATACTACTGTTGATCACCATCACGAAGAGCAAGTGCGAGGCGTTTATCGTGCTTCCATGAATTCAGTAGAGCAGTCAGTACCCATAGAGCAGTCATTATCGGTAGAGCAGTCAGTACCGCTGGGCCATAGCGCTGGAGGTACCTTACCGAGGTCAGACTCTGCCGCTACGCGTAATCTAAATGTTGGCCAGGAGGGTTACGATCGTGACAGCTATAAGTACGAAAAGGAACCTAGTCTATATGCTTTAACTGAGCAGAATCATCCCAATCTTAAGCTCTATGAAGAAAGGCTGATCGCGAGTAAAACTCGTCAGAAAGCGGGAGAAGCTGTCGTTAGTAAGCGGGTTGAAACTGAAACTACGCAGGCATCTGTTGGAATCGAGAAAGAACGAATCGTCGTTGAACGCGTACCTGTTAATGGTGAAACTGCGATCGCACCAGGCGAAGCTAATTTCCAAGCAGGAGAAGTTTCACGATTGGACGTGTATGAGGAGGTGCCAGAATTTCACAAAGAAGCCTTTGTTCGAGAAGAAGTACGCGTCAATAAAGTGGTTGATCAAGAAACTGTTAGTGCTGAAGAAAAATTGCGTCGAGAAGAGCTTGATGTCAAAGACGCTGAAGGTCGTCCCGTTTCTGAAAGTGTCAGATAGACTTAGCACCTAACCTGTTGATCTAGTTAAATTTAAAATAAACTTAGACTGGATAAGATTTCAGGCTAACTTATTTTAAGTTTAATTTATAACTTGTTCTGATTGCTTAGTTGAACACTAAAGTACCCCTATTTTAAGTATCTGAATGTTTAGATAGGGGTAATATCATTTCCCATATTAAGGACAGCTATGAGTTCTAACCCAGCCGAAGAGCATTCACCCAGCGCTAATCTGACTGATTTTAAACTACTCAAAAACCTAGGTTCAAGAGTAATATCCGAGGAAAAAGTATCCTTATTAGAAGAAAGACTAGTTGTTGATCTTATCCGGCGCAAAGTCGGTGAAATCGTTATTCGTAAAGAAATTAAAACCTGTCTTTTGCAAGTAGAAATTCCCGTTCGACGTGAACACTTGATTGTTGAACAACTGAGTCCAGAGTATAAGCGGTTAGCTGAGATTGACTTAGGGCAAGACCCTATCTTAGACGGGGCGGTCGTTAATCCAACTCCAACCACAGTCCACAGTCTTGTATCGATCGAGCCTAATGCCCAACATCTTTCGATTGAGCGGCCTCAATCTTCTCATAAACGCATTCAAAGAACGTTCAATTCGATCGAATCTGCTAAAAATCTATTAGACGGAATTGCGGCATGTTTTGATAGTGATAGCGAAACTATTAACATTGAAATCGTGTTTAAAGACTCGGAACATCAGAAGGTTTACCAATTTCTATTCGATCGTGACTATAGTAACAATCAGTGAGACCTCAGTAACAATCAGTAAGGCCTCTAAATTTTTTGCCTTAATCTGCTAGAACTCCCGATCGCCCAAGTCCCCAGTCGATTGTTTAATTATTCACTTCCTGTTCAAATTCATTGAATGCAGCATAACTTCCAACGATCCAAGCCCGATCGATCGTCCTCGGTAACAAAATGCCTAAATCCACACCTCAGTAAAAGTTTCACCACATCCGATGTGAGATCACAAGGAACTTTCTGTTCAGGAAGTGGCGACATAATCTCTAAGATTCCGCAGCTATAAATTATTCAATCGCAAGAACGATCGCCCATTTCAAGCAACAGAAACTCATAATTATCTCAACTGACATTATCAATAGTCACACGATTGGCAGGTGATAGTTGAAGACTGCTAATTGGGGCGACGATCGTTCCGAAAATCTTAGAGTTACTCTGTTTTGGTCAGCACAACTAAAGCATCAACTAGGGTTTAGCGGGTGCTGGAACATCAGGCTTTGCATCCGTTGGCTTGTTATCACTAGGCTTCTCTGCTGGTTGCACGTCATTTGTCTTAATTCCACCCGCCGTCGGACTTGGACTCGCGATCGGACCTGCCGCCAAACGAGTGATTTGATCTTTGATCTCAGGCGGTGCAACACTCAATGCCTTATCAAACAATCCCTTCGCCTCATCCTTTTTCCCCTGTTCTTGCAACGTCAGCGCCTTACCAAGATAAGCCTGAAAATCGTCCGGTTTCCCCTTAATTGCCGAATCAAAAACGCGCACCGCCTCATCAAATCGCTTCTGATTCGCAAAGGTCCGCCCCAGCAACACTTCAATAGCCGTCGTATCGATCGCGCCCGGAGTGGCTTGGTTTACTTTTGGCGCATCCCGTAACGTGTCTTGTAAAAGCCCGATCGCCGCTTCAGGACGGTTTTGCTTAACTAAAAGCTGCGACAATTCACTCAAAATCTTCAAATCAGCGGGCTTCGATTTCAGCGCATCTCGATAGACCTGAATTGCACCTTCATCATCTTTTAAATACTGCTTCGTTCTTGCTAATAGCACCGCATAGTCAGGAACCGTTGGGTTTAGCTTTACCAACTTTTCCAAAGGTTCGACAGTCCCTTTGATATCATTCAGCCCACGTTTTGCATCTACAATTCCCCGCAAGGCATTGGGATTTTCAGGTTCTCGTTGAAGGACAGATTCGTAGCCCCGCAACTGATCTTCAAACTGCTTCCGTTGGGCATCAGGGGACGGAGAATTCACCGAAACAGGCGCATTCTGGGGTGTATTTAGATAAGGAAGAACTGAAACGCCCAGCAATGCAACAGCAGAAAACGCTAGGACAATTCTGGGGAGCCATCGGTTGCGCTTTGTTTCTTCTGCCATGACAAAATCTCAGGGGTCAACTGCCCAGAAATTGTACCGCAAAGTATAGAATCCGATCGCACTAGTAACGATCGGATTTTCACCCTAATGCCTCAACACTAGTTCAAGACAGGGCTTTGCATTCCACTCACAACAACAGGGTCAGCAATGGATTCTAGTTCCGGTTTTGCTTCGACTTCGCGTATTTCGATGTGGTTCAGCAATGTAGAAACAAAGGCAAAGAGCAAAAATGGTAGCGACAACACCAAAATTAATCCCACGACTCCCAGCGCAAACACCGGACGACTGGCCCCCATTAATCCCATAGCCGTGGCTAGGCTGAGAAAAATAACTAGTAACCAAACGATGATTTGACTGTAAACATCCCCAAAGGACAGCGTACAGACTAATTTATAACGACGTAGAACATCTAAACTTTTGATAGGGCTATTCATAAAGACCTCAGCATTCCAACAACTAGACAAGACAACTTAGACAAGCATCAACAGGTAATAATTTAGCTTAAGAGATCTGTCTAGATTTGTGGGTTTTCTCAATCTTTATGCAGTATTCTTAATGCTTTGAAACATTGATTATTATGAATAATGGAACAGTCAAGTCTCAGCGATGAAGCCGATCGTTAAGTGTTGTCAACCGATCGCACAGCAGCGCATAAAAGCCATCACTATCTACCGCACAAACCACCTCAACATTCGGCGTATGACCGGATACCCCATACCAATCCACAATGGTCTGTCCGATCGTCACCTCACTTTGGATCTCCACCTCCACAAAGCACTTTCGCGTTTCAAATAGCATTGGATTAATCAAATAGGCAACGACACAAGGGTCATGGAGCGGTGCGCCCTCAAAGCCATATTGCTGAATATCGTGATGGCTATAGTCGTCTAAAAGTGTCGCAACTAATGTGCCGATCGGATCTCCAATTTGTCGAATTTTTGCCAATCTGTTGGGTGTCGCGATCGCCTGATGAGTTACGTCTAAGCCCATCATCACAACAGGAACCCCCGAGGTCATGACAATCTGCGCGGCATGTGGATCACAGTAGATATTAAATTCCGCTGAAGGCGTGATATTTCCGTGGGTCGTGGCACCGCCCATCATTACCACCTGCGCAATTTTTTCGATAATTTCTGGTGACTTTACCAATGCGATCGCTAAATTGGTCAGTGGTCCCAGCGTCGCAATGGTCACAGGGCGTACAGAAGCCAACAACGTTTCAATCAAAAAATCTACGCCATGTTGAGGGGAGAGTTCGATCGTCGGCTCCGGTAAATTCACTTGGCCCAATCCCGTCGCCCCGTGAACATATTCGGCGGTAATGAGCGATCGTAATATTGGACGACCACATCCCGCAAACACAGGCACATCAAACACCTGAGCCAACTCACAAATCTTACGAGCATTTGTTTGGGTATGAACTAAAGGCACATTTCCACCTACAGTCGTAATCCCGCGCAGATTTAGCTCAGGCGATCCAAACGCTAGCAACAGGGCGATCGCATCATCAACCCCTGGATCGCAATCGATGAGAAGGTTCATATCAAAACCATTAACAAAACCATTAAATTGAGTCATTTAACTTTAGGATAAGTTCTTCTCGGTTCCACTATCGACAAGTTGGAATTTTTTAATCATGGCATCAGAAGCGATCGAAATCCTTACCCCTGAAGAATCCCGCCGCACCATTACCCGTCTTGCCTCTCAAATTGTCGAGCGGGCAGGCGATTTATCAACATTAGTCCTGATCGGAATTCATACCCGAGGGGTTCCGCTAGCCGAGCGACTGGCGGCTCAAATTCAACACCTTGAAGGCATCTCTATCCCATTCGGCTCACTCGACATCACCTTTTACCGCGACGATCTCGATCGGATTGGTGCCCGCACGCCTGAAAAAACGAATTTACCGTTTGATTTGGCTGGAAAGCAAGTTGTGTTAGTCGATGATGTCATTTACAAAGGGCGGACGGTGCGAGCAGCGCTTGATGCCATGAATGACTACGGTAGACCCAGTATCGTGAGATTGGCCGTTCTAATCGATCGCGGCCATCGAGAAGTGCCGATTCAGCCAGATTTTGTTGGGAAAGTCTTACCGACTTCCAAAGAAGAAATTGTTAGGGTTTATCTATCTGAAATGCATGGACGCGATGGCGTGGAAATCCTCAAAGGCTAGGATTTTTATACTTTTGCGTTAAAAAACGATTTTATTGAGGAGAACCCCCGGATGTTGCTAGCGCTTGGAAAAATTGGTGATGAGACCCAAAATCGGAAAGCTGATCATCTCAAGATATGTCTCGAAGAAGATGTGCAAAGCCATGTCACCACTGGGCTTGAATCCTATCGATTTGATCATAATGCTCTCCCAGAATTAGACTGGAATGATCTATCGATCGCCACTCAGTTTCTCAATAAAGAACTCAATGCGCCCTTTCTGATTTCGTCCATGACGGGCGGCACAGATCTTGCCAAAACCATTAATTTTCGCCTTGCTGAAATTGCTGAAACCTATGGACTAGCGATGGGAGTCGGGTCTCAGCGGGTGGCAATCGAGCGGCCTGAGTTAGCGGATGGGTTTAAACTTCGCAGAATTGCCCCGACAGCGCTCCTGTTTGCCAATATCGGGGCCGTCCAGCTTAACTATGGCTACGGGCTAGATCAGTGCAAACAAGCGATCGATCTTCTCGAAGCGGATGCCCTAATTCTCCACCTCAATCCACTCCAAGAAGCCGTCCAAACTCGGGGCGATCGTAACTTTAAAAACCTATTAGATCAAATTGAAATGCTTTGCGAAAATCTTCATATTCCGGTGATTGCCAAGGAAGTCGGGAATGGGATTTCGGCAAAATTAGCTAAACGTTTACTAGACTGCGGGGTGCAGGCGATCGATGTAGCGGGCGCAGGCGGAACCTCTTGGTCGAAGGTCGAAGGCGGACGCTCTGAAGATCCTCGCCAAAAACGACTGGCTGAAACCTTCAGTGATTGGGGAATTCCGACCGCCAACAGTCTATTGCAAGTTCGCAGCATCTCCAAAAGTATCCCCTTGATTGCGTCCGGCGGCATTCGTAATGGACTCGAAGCGGCGAAATGTTTGGCCTTAGGTGCAAATCTCGTCGGCTTGGCTCTGCCATTTTTAAAAGCATCTGACGAATCAGAAACAGCCCTTCAAACTCTCACTGAAATTCTGATTGATGAAGTGAAGACTGTTCTCTTTTGTACCGGGAATCCTGATCTCGAAAGTTTAGTCCGATCGGACTCCCTAATTCACCCACCTAGTCAACACCGGACCACCATTAATCCGCCACCACTTCAAATGCGTAGTTATAGCCCTTAAAGTTGGACTCCAACATGATTTGATAGTTGCCAGATTGGGGAAGTTTGCTAGACCAAGACGCAGATTGATCAGAAGACTCCACAAGTACGTTACCGTTGGGCGCAATAACTGTGGGCCGTGGGCCTTTCTGTGGGTTCAACGTTAGGGTTTGGCCCTTCAACAGGTAAAGCTTATAAATATGGTTTCCACCGCCAATGAATTCGTCGGCGATCGTGGTGTCTTTACGATTTTTAGCAAATCTGACCCGTTCTTCTTTTCGATTACACCCACTGAGAGTGATTTTTTTGGCAACCCAGCCCTTCATTGGCGTTGAGATTTTGAACCAGTCGTC
>JANXNM010000638.1 GCA_025354065.1 Synechococcales cyanobacterium 340R_concoct_173_sub
ATATGCCCGACGAGCAGACTTACGGGTAAGTCCAGGTAAGTCGCCGAGGCGACGAGTAATTCTTAGGCGTGGACCACGATAACGAGACATTCTTTAAATTTCCTTGATACTCGAAAATAATTCAGGCTTCTAAGTATATCCTGCGATCGGCAATTTGCCCAAGCCTTTTTAAAAAATTTTGAAGAACGATCGCCTAGTCACTTGGTCCCACCTTATTCGTTCATCTCCTTGTAGGTCGCAACGGCAGAAGGCGAAATACGATTGAGATAACGGAAAATCCAGTATTTAAAAATGGTGTCAAGAATCACTGGAAACGTCGCGATGAAAAACGAGATGTAGCTATGGTTAGCAGCCACGCCCCAATGATCAGCGATGCTTTCGAGCAGAACTTCCCAGCCATGGGGCGAGTGGAAGCCAACAAAAATATCAGTGAACAAAATAATAATAAATGCCTTGGCGCTGTCACTGAGTCCGTAGGTCAACTCATCCATGAACCCGCCAACGACTTTCATTTCTCGTTTACCATTAACCAAAATAACTATGAAGGCAACCACGCCAGCCAAATCCGCAATCCAATTTTTGACGGCCTCGGCACTATGATGGGAGAAATCTTTAGCAAGGCTGGTGACTTTGGTCCGAACTTTTTCTTCGCGGACTTCTAGAGATAGAATTTCTTGCCCGATCGCTTCCTTTAAAATATTCTCAAACTTGAGTCGTTCTTCGTAACGAGCCATCTCCTGAAGTGCTTTTTCAGTCATTTCACCATTCAGAAAAATCTTGGCCGGATTAACAATAGCAAACTGATTTTGAATCAAGTGTCCAGGAGGTAAACGATCGGTAAGGGCAAAATTTCGCACCGAGAGCTGTACCAAAATCGGCACCGCCACTAAGGTCAAAATAAACCGCACCGCAATTTTTGTCCGAATCCGGCGAGTTTGGAACTCTTGTACAACATCGGTTGCACCATCTGGATCCAGATCGCGGCGCAAGCGATTAATGGTGCCTAAAATCGATCGGGGCAAGACCCCCACACTGTCAGTCATGGCCTCAATATTCCCGAGAGGATTGGGAACTTGGCGGGTAGCGACATCAAATTCACGATCGCGAATACTTCCATTGCTAGAAGCATTACTAGAAGATGGAGCCACCGCATTTTTCTTCGGTTCGACGGGCACTATGGCTTGGGATAATACAATTTCCCGATCGGAGCGATAACGGGCCAAGACTTGATCAATAAACTTCAGCTTTTCTAACTGCACCAACTGCTGATCTGTCGCACTGCGAAGCTCACCCGGATATTCACAGGTCGGCTCGGAGGTCGATCGAGCGCTTTGGTTCGGGTTCGTAAAACTAACCGTCGATTTACTATTACGATATTCCGTCAGACGCAAGCGCAATTCCTTGAGGCGAGACTGGAGTTGGGGTTCAAAATATCCGAACGATGCCTGGCCCAGTCCATTGCCATTTTGAAGTGCAATTTTCTGCCCACCAAAATGCTCATTTTCCAGAGCCTGAATCGTAAGTGCCGCATCGTATGCCCGATCAAGGGCGCGATCCGGCGTTGTCAAATACCAGCGTTCTGCACGCTGCACATACCCTGTCATACGGGACCAAAGCGAAGTAGTCATGGCGTACAGACGATTAATATAGGTATAAGTGAAGATTAAATTGAAACATGTTGGGCTAGAACTCTAGATCAACATATAGTCAGCAAGGCAATTTAAGATCGACCGAATAAAGTAAATACATCCTAAGAGGTATTAATCCTTTTGTATAGCGTCTCGAATTATACTAGAGCCTGTCTAGCAAGCTTAACAGTTCTAAATTTTAACCAATTCAAGCTGAAAGGTGTCTTTAAAACGGAAAGGTAGCTTGATAATGAATGCTCAAATCAGGCGTCAGTGGATTGTCGGGACAAGTCTAAGCGGAAAAACAAGTCACCTTTTGGCTAGATTTCAAACTTGGTCCCAGCAGGTCACGCCATCTCACGGCTCATTCATTGATTTACCATCAACAGATTTATCATCGACAGGGCAATCGGCCCTCTATCCACGGGCACTAGTCCTGAGCGCGATCGGCGACAATCGTCTCGTATTAACCGATCGGCTGACAACGCTCACCCAATCCAAAATCCCATTTCGATCGACCACGCCCCTAGGATTTTTTGAAGAAGAAGTCCTGCTATTTTGGCCGTTGCTAGTCAAAAATATGGGACTGACGGCCCAGTTTCCGGTACGACTACGGCCTGAAAATGAACAAGAACTAGCCACAAGATTTTGGCGATCGCAACTGGACACTGCAATCGGTAAAACCGGAATCCAAGCCTCAAAACTCGTCCGTAGATTGCTCGATATTTATCAGCTTGCGGCCTTTTCAGAGACAAGA
>JANXNM010000644.1 GCA_025354065.1 Synechococcales cyanobacterium 340R_concoct_173_sub
CAGCCGCGTTTCTTGAATTATTGTTCCGCCCGCTTCAATTTCGGTGATTTGCCGTTCAATTTCGTACTCGATCGCCCGCTGAATCGCATTGAACGAGTTCATATTTTTGATTTCGACTTTGGTCCCGAATCGATCGGTGCCGATCTTTCTCACTGAAATATTCACATCACAGCGCAAAGAACCCTCTTGCATATTCCCATCGCAAACGCCCAAATAACGAACAATTCGACGAATTTCTTGGGCATATTCTGCCGCTTCTTGACCTGTGCGAATGTCGGGTTCAGAGACAATTTCAATCAACGGGACTCCAGCACGATTATAATCCACTAAAGAATAAGTGGATCCTGCAAGTTGGTCGCTGCCACCATGGACCAGTTTGCCCGCATCTTCTTCCATGTGGAGACGAGTAACGCCGATTTTTTTACGGCTGGACGTGCCAGATTTTTTATCGTAGATTTCAATCTCCACCCAACCATGCTCGGCGATCGGCAAGTCAAATTGAGAAATCTGATAGTTTTTAGGTAAATCAGGATAAAAGTACTGTTTACGATCGAATTTGCTGTAAGGCGCGATCGCACAGTTTAGTGCCAGTCCAGCTTTAACGGCATATTCAAGGACTTTTTCATTGAGAACTGGTAACACTCCAGGTAAGCCCATACAAATGGGATCGATGTGAGTATTCGGCTGCGCCCCGAAGACCGTTGAACTGTCTGAGAAGATTTTAGTGTTGGTGCTGAGCTGGCAATGGGTTTCAAGGCCAATCACGGCTTCATATTGACTAGCAATAGCAGTTCTAGCAGGAGTCGCAGCCGTCATAGTAATTTGCTGTTTTATTCTGGGTTGTCTGACGCTCGTTATTGTAACGCGTGGGGCACGTCAGACGATATAACTCTGAGAAGGCAGATTCTCGATCGTGACTTCAATGATCCTAAAGTTCATTATATTAGTGGGCATGACTACAAATATAATTATACTGCCCTTGAAATATTTCTGGATCTGCAAAGACTGGTATCCTCTGTCACATGTAGGACATCTTTAAGTCAGAATACTAGAATATGCTGTGAAATAATTCTGAAAGTGTTTGTTGAGACCGGGCTAACGCTCCATCAACACTGTTTTAACGTCGCAATTAATCCTCTCTACTCAAGAATCCTTCCAAATCATGACTCTCCCCCCCGACGACTTTAATACTATCGACCCGGATCTGAGTGATTTAGATACAGGTGAGTTAGGTGAGAGTGTTACTCAGCCATTGAAAGTTTTAATAGACAGTCCACAGCAAGATGACATGCCGACGATCGTTCTACCCATGCAGATCTCTAGCCTTGAAGAATCTGCTCGGACGGATGTGGGTCAGCAGCGAGAGCATAATGAAGATTTTTTCAGTCTTTCCACTCAAATAACTAAGGCAGAACGTCCAACGGGGCGCGTAGTCCAAGGGCGCGGGGTCTACATTCTGTGTGATGGAATGGGCGGACATGCGTGCGGTGAAGTGGCAAGTCAACTGGCTGTCGAGACGTTACAGAGCTTTTTTCAAGAGTATTGGGCCACCCAGGAATCCGCTCAATCGGGTCCAGGATGGAACACATTATCAAGCCAACTGCCTCCAAGCACCATCATTCGCAAAGGAATTCACCTCGCAAACCAAGCCATTTACGATCGCAATCAACACGATTCACGCATGGGTAACGGTCGGATGGGCACGACATTAGTTATTGTGATTTTGTGTGGAACATCCGTTGCAGTGGCTCATGTAGGCGACAGTCGTGTCTATCGTTACACCCGAAAACGTGGCCTAGAGCAAATCACTATTGACCATGAAGTGGGGCAACGAGAAATTCAACGGGGTGTGGATCCAGAAGTCGCCTATTCGCGCATGGATGCCTATCAGCTTACTCAGGCACTGGGGCCACGGGATGAGAGCTATGTGGAACCTGATGTGCAGTTTATCGAGTTGGCAGAAGATACGTTGCTGTTACTCGCCTCCGATGGCTTGACGGATAATGACCTATTGGAAACGCATTGGCAGACTCATTTGGATCCAATGATGAGTTCACAAATGAGCCTGGATCAAGGGGTTCGGCAGTTGGTGGATCTGGCAAATGAGGTGAACGGTCATGACAATATTACGGCGATCGCGGTCCGTGCGAAAGTTCGGCCTAATCTTGACCAGCTCCGTTAAAGGTGCGCCTCATGATTGCACCTAACTCTGAACCAACTCTTTTAGAACCAACTCTTGAAACCCTACGTCTGTTGATGCGTCCTTTAATGGATGATGATTTGATAGATTTGTGCGCGATTTTGGGTGATCCTTTAGTCATGCAGCACACCGCCACCGGGCGACCTAAAACTCCATCTATGACGGCTAGCTATCTTTACAGTCAACAGGATCATCAAGCTGAGCATGGCTTTAGTCTGTGGGGAATTATTCGACTTGCAGATAATAGATTAATTGGGCAATGTGGGTTGGCGTACTTACCCAAGACCCAAGAAACGGCACTGGGCTATACCGTTGCTCATGATTGTTGGAACCAGGGGTATGGCACTGAGGCTACTACTGCATGGCTGATCTACGGATTTGAGAGGTTAAAACTCGATCGGATCATTGCCGCTGTCAAACCCGAAAACACTATATCTCTGCGGATTTTAGATAAATTAGGACTGAAGTACGATCGGCAAGATACCTTTTATGGTTGCACCTGCGCCTACTACGGCATCAACCGAGACCAATGGAAAGCTGAAAGTAAGGGATTGCTAGTTTGAGTCGTAATCCAATCAGCAATTAATTTTCCGGTAATAGGAGTGAGCAGAATGCCATTCCGTCCATGACCTGTCGCGTAGGTTAGATTTCGGTATTGACTTCCCCCCAAAATCGGTAAATCATCAGGCGTGATCGGGCGATACCCGTACCAAAATTCTTCTATGGGCCAGTGAGCGATCGACGGAATCAATCTCGCCGCACCCTGCAAAAGCTGCATAATTCCCGAGGGCGTATTCCCCGGTAAAAATCCAACATCTTCACTCGTCGCCCCGATTACCAGCCGTCCATCCTGACGCGGTACTAAATAAATCTCCTCGCCAAATAATACTGTTTTGACAGGTAAACCGTCTTCCATAGGCATCGTCACCGCCAACATTTGTCCCTTACGCGGCTTAACTGGGATAGGCAACAGATCCTGGGACCAAGCACCTGTGGCTAAGACGTAGTGTTGGGCTTGCAGTTCGCCGTCCGTCGTCATCAGGCTAGTAATCCGATCGTCATCATGAACAAATTCTGTCACCGTCGCGATTTGAATGGGAATATTTTGAACCTTTGCGGCGGCTTGCAGGGTGCGGTAAAGTTTGCGATTATCGACTTGAGCATCTTCTGGAAACCACCAGCCGCCCCGGACTTCATCACTTAACGTCGGTTGAATGGCCCGCATTTTTGAAACATCGGCCCACTGATTAGGATCGTGATTAAACAAGCTTGCATCTGGACCATTCAAGGCTGGAGCCAAAATTCCTGAGGCCCAGTATCCGGTACTGCATTGTGCAATGACTTCCAAGTCTTCCACCCAAGTTGGATATAAATCACGGCTTTGGATACACAAATCCCGCATCGATCCCGCACTCAATCCCTCGGCTTGTGGTGCTAACATTCCAGCAGCAGCAAGGCTTGCGGCCTCCTGAGGATTGCGACATAATACTCGTGCTGTCATGCCTTTTTGCTTGAGTGCTAGGGCGATCGATAGCCCCATTATTCCACCACCCACAATCAATACCTCTTCCGATCCCATCACCACATCGATCCCCAGAACTGAATCATCACGCCCTAAAAAAGCAGATCTTTAGTCAAGAACTGCTTACGATCGTACCATCTACCCTAAACTTACCAACCTGCTGAAATAGGTGGAGCAGCAGCCGGGGCTGGAGCTGTTGGAGGTGGTGTACCAGATTGATCGGAAGGATTGGCGTCTCTGGGATTTTGTTCCACTGTAGTAGTGGTTTTTGTGACTCCAGTATTATTCGTACTGAACGTAGAAGTCTGTGCTTTGCTGGTCGGAGCTTGAGTCGTTCCTGAGGTCTCTTTTTTTGGAGCCGCTGCATTAGTTGCTGGAGCCGCTAGATTAGTTGCTGTGGGGGTGCTGTTGAGTTGATTGTTACTATTGTTTCCAGGACGGATACCCGCGATCGTCGCTAGCCAACCTAGGGAAATCAATACGAGGAATCCCCCAAACACTCTGCCAAAAATATTCATAGGATTTGATTTCAGATTAATGAGTTTTAGACACAAGAACTTGCTTTGCTAAGTCCATTGTACGTAGAACCTTTGCAATTAGTGACACAAAATTTGAGGCTTTTCCATAGACAATTGAATAAGTAGGCTATAGTTGTAAGCTGAAACTAATCTTCAAAGCTTTGACGAAGCCATTCTAATTTGTCTCAAACCACACTTCATCCCCCTAAAGGTATGCTGCAACAAGTTGCTCATCCGATGGAAAAAATACAGCGACAAGTCCGATCGCTGGTTGAAAAGAAATTAATTAAATCGACCGATAGTATCTGGAAAATTGCGCTTCTCTATGGTGACGATTGGGCCTACTGGAAACAGGAATTAATTTCCTTTGAATTTTCGATGCAGGATCCCGTTAGCTATCTCCTGGCCGTTGAAAGCTGGGAAGAAGATTAAGTTAATTGATCTAGCCAATTAATCCAGTGTGTTGAGTATTAATTCAACCACTTAGATAGTTCCAGAATGATAGTTCCAGAATTTATGCAGATGCAATCCTAGGACACAATGGTTTCAGACTTCACAGATGATCTCGCTGACGATCGTCTCATTATTGCTGGGCGAAGCTTTCGATCGCGGCTGATGACCGGAAGCGGGAAATATCGGAATTTTGAAGAAATGCGGACTGCGATCGCGGCGAGTGGGTGCGACATCATTACCGTTGCCGTGCGTCGGGTCCAGACTAATGCTCCCGGTCACGAAGGACTTGCTGATGCGATCGATTGGACTAAAGTTTGGATGCTACCGAATACTGCTGGATGTCAGACGGCGGAAGAAGCCATTCGGGTGGCGCGTTTGGGACGTGAATTAGCCAAGCTCGTCGGTCAAGAAGATAATAATTTCGTCAAGCTCGAAGTGATTCCCGAGGGCAAATATTTACTTCCTGATCCGATCGGAACCTTGGAAGCTGCTGAAAAGCTAGTCAGAGAAGGGTTTGTCGTTTTGCCCTACATCAATGCCGATCCATTACTTGCGAAGCGTCTCGAAGACGTTGGCTGTGCGACGGTTATGCCGCTCGGTTCTCCAATTGGTTCTGGGCAAGGCATTCGCAACTTATCAAACATTCAAATCATTATTGAAAATTCTAAGGTTCCGGTCGTCGTTGATGCGGGAATCGGAACCCCTAGTGAAGCCGCCCAAGCCATGGAACTCGGAGCTGATGCGCTGTTGATTAATACAGCTATTGCCCAAGCCAAAAACCCGGCGATGATGGCTAGAGCGATGAATCTCGCGGCCCAAGCTGGACGACTGGCTTATCAAGCTGGACGCATTCCCATTAGGGCGATCGCCTCTCCTAGCTCGCCAACCACGGGGATAATTGGATGAATAATAGGTTAATCTAGAAGGCTGCAAATTATTGCGACTTGTGAGGCTCTTATTGCGATTTACAACAATTTGACATCATTGGTAGACCGATGTTGCTACAGTGACGTGAAGTTGTGAGGCGAGCTGCAAAATTCCGGTGTTCTCGCGTTCACACCAATGCGTACCGTTGTTTGGGGAATGTTTTTATGCAGCAATATACAAAAGACGATGATGGGCGTTTGAATAATTTCGCTCGTGAACCTAAAATGTATCAGGCAGAGCCGATCGATGCAGATCAAAAGCGTAACTATTTAATTATTGCTAGCGTCGGGGCGTTTTTAGTGGTGGGTCTGATTGCTTTAGCTTCAGTTATTTCCTAACATCCCAATGTAATTGCTTAGTTTGATCTATTTCAAAACCCTATAGTCAGACGAAAAGTCGGTAATGGTTTATCTTAGAGAATCCTCTGAGTTAAGCATTATCGATTTTTATTTAGTAGCTTAAAGTCGTGATTTATGAGGGTTTAGGCTGAATTTGTCTCGAATAATAAAAATATTTGTTCCTGAAATCTGATGCACAAGATTGTAAAGAAAAACACTACGATCGCTTCAGGGCTTTAACCTAAGCGACAGTCTAAATCTTGGGTTATCCTAATGTTATTGACTTAATGCGGACCTGCATACACCGCCAAATCCAGCCCTTTCGTGACGACTAACTCATCATCATCATCTTCATTTTCAGGTTCTAATCGTCAGACCTATCTTCGCCTACGGTTGGCATTGGGTATTCGTTTGCGTCGGCAGGTTTTTTGGGCGGTTTGTGATGATGTGTCTTTAAGAGGTCAGCTGACTCAATGGCTTGTGAGTGATTTGTCCCAAGATCCATTACCCGAAATGGATACGATCGCAAATGAACCCACATTCGATCAAGCTCAGTCCCAATACCGATCGCCTGGAATTCGCCTGGTCACGTTAACACTGCATCCCAACCAGCCCGATCTGCAAAAACAAATTGCTGAATGGTTAGCTCATCGTCGTGGCCGAGTTGACCGATCGCAAATTGCATTCCAAATTGTGGGCATTAATTCAATAACTCGCCAAAGCGCCACAGTTCAGCGGGAGTTTTTAAATTCTCTTCGCGCACTCGGTCGCCACTATGCCCAAGGCAGTGACCAATGGGATCTAAACCTTGTTTTATGGGTAACAAAGCCTTGGTTTCATAGCATTCGTCAATCGGCTCCTGAATTTTGGCGTTGGCATACTGGAATTTTCGATTTCATAGATCAAGATCCGCGCCCCGAAATACAACGCTCAGAGGACGATCGTATCTCCTCAAATTCCACTATGCCGATGGCCGAAACGGTTCGATTGAACGACTTGACTGAAGCATTTATGGCTGAATGGCTAGGTGAATCGCGGGCTGAATCGCGGGTTGAATCGCGGGTTGAATCGCCCAGTGCGTCCTCAGACTCGGCCCTGGCTGAAACGGTCCATAACCTTGCGTTACTTCACCAACAATCCGCTGATGATGAGACGCTGGCTGAGGCATACCGTAATCTGGGCAATCAGTACCGAGACCATGCTAGTCCCACCCAAGAGACGTTTAGTTTTGGCATTCGCGCTTACCAAGAAGCCCTCGAACGCCAATCCCAAGAGCCTAACAACCCGATCGTTGCTGATTTACTCAATGATCTAGGCAATCTGCATTGGATGCGATCGCGTCAGCAACCTGACTTAACTCAACTTGGAATAAATAAACGCCAAGATCTCGAAACTGCCGTTGAGCATTACCAAAAAGCGATCTCACACACCAATAAAATGCAGGAACCGCAGCGTTATATCATGTTACAAAATAATCTCGGCGCAACTTGGGGTGAATTGGCCCAAAATGTAGACCCTGAAACTTACTTACCCCATTCTATTTCGGCCTACGAGTCGTCTCTGAATGTTCAAACTGAGTATCAAGATGGCCAGCGCCATGCCAATACTGAAAATAATCTCGGTACCGCCTATTGGACCTTGGCTCAGTATCAAAAACCTGAGGCTCCGGCACTCCAAAAAGCGATCGGCCATTACAGAAATGCGCTTAAGTTTTATGATGCTGACCACTATTCCATGCCCCATGCCATGATTCAAAACAATCTCGGCACTGCATTCTGGAATTTATCTCAATGTGAAATGTTGGCGCGCTACAGTTCTGAAAACTCCCAAAATTTACTCATTCACGCCATTACGGCTTATAAAATCGCATTGTTTTACCGCACTCCCGAAACCTTACCCCTCGGTTATGCTGCTACCCAAAATAACCTCGGCACCGCCTACTGGAACCTCGCGATCGATCGCTTGACCCATGCTGACAAAATCGGTGACCTTATCCAATCGACTATTGTGAGCTATCAGGCATCATTAACGATGGTCAAAGCCCTGATTGAATCTGGTTCCGTCAACTTCAGTTTTGACCCTTTTGCGACCCACTATAATCTCGCCACTGCATTCAACGCTAGTGTCAAACACATCACGATCGACCATCACAACGCACTCCAGAAAGCCTTTACCCATCACCTGATTGCATGGGAAGGATGGCAAAATCAGCCGGATCAAGCCACCGTTGCAATACATGGCTTAGTCCAAGTCTTGCGGACTGCCCACGATCGGTTAGGCCGAGATGTTCAGAGCAAACTCCTATCGAGTGTGCCGCCCCAGTTATTGGCCGTTGTAATGGCAAAGATTTGACGACTAGAACTCATCCATTGGCGGAATCCCGATGACTGAAAAGGGTAATGCCTTACCTTGATTAGCCAGTTGGCGCACTAGAGAAACGTGAGCAGACTCACAGCCTAAAATCAACAAACTTGCCTCTTCTTGACAGGCAACTTCTATCAATTGCTCTCCCACTTGCCCAAATCGCAAATGGGTCTTTAGGGCACCCCGCCATTCTTCCGCTAGACACCGCGCCTGCCATAAAATCCGATCGGCTTGTTCAAACTGCCGAGATTTCTCCAAGACTTCTTGGCGAATAGAAGGCTGGGGCATCGCTAGCACGGAGGTTCGGCCTCTTGACGATCGAGAAGAGCGGACGGGACTTACAGTCACTAATTCTTCGGAAACATAGACCATTTGCACGGTCACTTGTTGACTTGTGGCAATTTTGGTTTGATGGGCAATCCATAAGGTCAGATCTAACGCCGCCTGACTTTTAAGGGAACCCGAATAGCCTACAACTAAATTTACAGCCGTCAACGGTGAGAGTTCTAAGCTGCGACTAGGAATCAGCAACATCTTGCCTACTAAGTCCGATCGATCGAGCGTCGCTTGAAGCCGAGCCAGCATGGATAAAACATTCACAGTTCAGACCTCTTCAAAAAGAATGAGATGGATGAGAGATAGTTTTCGCCTGAATCAATCTCTTACATTTCCAAAGAATGGGAAGAGGAAAGATAATGGAGATGAAAATCATTGGGCTGATTTCCATAAGTTATTCAGGTCTAACGCAATTATTCTAAAACTGCCACAAAAATGAATTTTATTGGTAACCGAACATACTGAATAGTCAGCGAACTAGAGTTACATGTGTCATTGTGCGTTTACCGGGGAATGGCACGATCGTCTATTAACAGTACCTAAGTAAAAGTACGGCACTTTCATACTTAAAACTGTTGCCTGTAGAACAAAATTGAGTCTGGATATAAATGCTACAAACAAAAAGCACTTACTGATCACGCTACGATTCTATCTCAACTTTGTATCCTTAGATCAGTATAGCGCAGTCGCCGATCGTGTAGGAGATATACAACAATTTATGAAGCTTTTTCTAGATGATGATAAATCTATTCAAATGGTAACTATAAGATTGGTAATTAGGAAATCGAAGAACTTTAAGTAGTTTATCTTATACCAGATTTTTGCCATCTTCAATTCAAAACCTAATAACTCTGGCTCACAATTGACCACCTCAGGATTTTTCAACAGATTAAATATAAAATTGGGGCGATAAACATATACATTATAATTTTTTCGATCTATCAATAACCCTAACTGTACGACCTGTTCAATGTCTTCTTGGTATTCCTATATCTTCTCTTGCAGGCTATTCAATATATCGCTAGAAGAGTACAATTCAATTACAAAATCAGGTATGATCGGTACAAAGGAAGCTCATTCTTCTGGAGATAAAGCAATTAAAGACTTGATCTGAAACTTTGACCTTACGATTTCCAGTATATGAAAAAGTGGGCGACCTAACAATGATTTGTCCGATCGAATTCTGCTCAATTCTCAAGTCCCAATTGATACGACAAAATTGATCAAGTTCGGCATCACTCATCTTGGGCAGGAGCAGAAATAATTCTATTCAGAGATAAGCCCCAAATAGGATAAATAAAAATTTGATTGAACCAGGATTACTCAGATGGGGCGATCGGTAATACGCTAAATCCTTCTACGTTGCGCCGAAACCCTTCAACTGCTTCGTTGTATTGAATACTCATCACCGCTTCGACATTCTCATGGGGACGGGGAATAACGACCCAAGTGACTAAGTGTCCACCCGGCGTATTTTGGGCAGCTTCAACCCCGGCTTGCATGGCCATATTTACGTCCGAAACATCACCACGGATATTAATGGTATAGCGCGCACTGCCCGCCCGCACATAGCTAACAAGTGTCACCCGTGCCGCTTTCACCATGGCATCCGATGCTGCCAATACGGGCGGAAATCCAATAGTTTCGAGTGATCCAACTGCCTTTGTCATTCCGCCGCTCCTAAAAGTACGCCTCTAAAATCCCTGCCTGAACGCTATCTAGAGACGCTGACCATTGATCATGCTGTAGCCATTCACGGCTGAACGGAAAACTTCCACCGACTCCGTATATTCAATATCCATAACGGCTTCCACGTTCTCATGCGGGCGCGCAATAATGACCCAAGTCTCCACCACGCCGCCAGCGGTATTCTGAGCTGCTTCGATGCCTGCTTCCATGGCCCGCTTCACTTCGGAAACGTCGCCGCGAATATTGATAGTAAAGCGCGCACTTCCTGCCTTCACATAACTCACAAGGGTCACTCGTGCTGCTTTGACCATGGCATCTGCCGCCGCGAGTACGGGGGGGAAGCCTTTTGTTTCGAGTGATCCAACTGCTTGTGGCATGTGCGTTCCTAAAAAATGGTTTCGTTCAATTTACCTTAATCTGCGATCGTTAGATCCGAAAGGGTTCAGCGGTTGCGGCATAGCAAATGGGCAACACGGCTTCTAGGTTATCCGGTGGGTTGGGGATAATTACATGGCTCACGACTTCCGCATCGCCGGGGAGTTTGGCGACCATTTCGATGCCTGCTTCCATGGCCGATCGGACTTCTGCGACTGGCCCACGAATAGAGACCATGTATCGGCCACTGGCACAACTTTCGTAATTTACGAGAGCGACGTTTCCGGCTTTTAACATGGCATCGGCGGCGGCTAAGACAGCGGGATAGCCAACGGTTTCAATCATTCCAACGGCCATGGCCATGGTGCGAGTACTCCAGCGCTAAATCTAAATTGAGAGGCAAGCGTAGTGTTAGGCTTACAGATGTTGAGTATACCGTGAATTGGTGATGAAATAAGGCCGCACCCTTATGACTAGCGACGGAAAAATGGTGCTCGGGTTTCAGACTATTTAGGGTCTCAGAGGTGATTGTCCGATCGCCTGTCTAGGATCAAAATTGCGATCGGCCCACAGTTATATTCCTAGGGGAATCTAGTTTTTGGTGGATGTAGAATTAGGGGGAATGCGATCGGTTTGCGATAGTTGTTAAAATAATTCCAATATCAATGTGAGATCTCTGAATGTTCAATCAATTAACAATAGCTCAGCCTCAGGAACAGTTGCCGATGATGGCAAACCATCTCAAGTTGGAGCCAACGGTGATTATGCAAGATGGACAGCCTGTGATGATTACATTTAGTATTGAACATTTTTTGTCTTGTTTAGAAACGGCTGAAATTTCAGCTGATGTTGAATTAATGGCGAGTTTGAATGCTGGAATTGCTCAAGCTAACCGTCGTGAATACTTTGACTTAGCAGATATTAAATCTGAATTGGGATTGTAATTGATGAGTTATCGTGTGGTTTTGACAGCAGAGGCCAAGCTGCTTTTAGAGGCAATTCGCGATCGGCGTGAGCAAAAATACTATTTTCTCGATTGGAGCGGTTGCAAGAAAATCCTGAGCAACAAGGAAAAAGTTTGCGGGGAAATTTGTCAGACTATCGGAGTATTCGAGCGGTGGGGCAGCGTTATAGGATTATTTATCGGGTTGAAAATGCGGAAGTTTTGGTTGTTGTTTTAGCAATAGGACGGAGACAAGAGGGCGATCGGCAAGATGTCTATCAAATTGCACAAAAATTGGTGAGTACGTTTCAGTTGGAGGAGTATTTGGAGGAGTATTTGGAGGAGGAATCGTCTGATCTGAACGATCGGGATTAGTGAGAATCGATCGTCCCTGATTTCCCACAATTTAGTTTTTGGTAAGTGTAGAATTAGGGAACCCGATTGAGTTGGTGTATGCCTTTGTGGATCCAATTGCTCGACGGGCTAAGAAGGGTGCGGCTAAAGCAGGTCATGGGGCTGCGGATAAGGCGGAGAATGCGGCTAGGGGTACATTTGTCGATCGTCCGTTTGATGAACACTATTGGGATGCTCAAGCATTGAAGTGTTTAGATATTAAGAGCGTCGGGATTCCTCAGTATGATGGGATTTTTGCTTCACTGCTAGAGAAAGTGTCTGTGGATCTTCGGCTATGGTCGATCGCAAATTACGGAAAAATCAACTGAAATAAAGTTCAAATCTCATTATGAGAATTCCTTATGAATTATCAAGTATTTATTCAAAATGATTCCGTGAAACACTTTGTAGCATCGATCGTAGGAATTCCAAATCTATCCGTGGAAGGTAACACCGAAGAAGATGCGATCGTTAAAGTGAAACTGGCGCTAGAACAGAAGTTAGCGAAAGGAAAATTCGTCACAATTAATATCGATAATCCTATAGCGATCGAGCCTATTCAATATGGGGGACGATGTGCGGAGGATCCGACCTTTGATAATTGGATGGAGAAACTGGCACTCATTCGTCAAGAAGCCAATGCGATCGATGATTCTGTATGACAAGATATGTTTTCGACACCGATCATTTAAGCGTGTATTCACGCAATCATCCCGAATTTTTAACTAAACTGCGATCGAGACAAATTCCACTGATCACAACTGTCATTAACCTTGAAGAACAAATTCGAGGACGGTTAGGTCAGGTTTCGGATGCTAAAGATAATACTCAGAAGGGCATTACTTATCAGTGGATGACTGAAACGAGCGCCGATCTTTCAACATTTGAAATCTTGCAATATGAAATTGAAGCTCAGAAAATCTTCAAGAGCTTAAAATCGCAGCGAGTTCGGATTGGAACATAGGATTTACGAATAGGGTCAGTCGCTTTAGCAAACGACGCAGTTGTTCTCACACAAAATCTTCGGGATTTTGAGAAAATTCCAGGACTCACGATCGAGGATTGGTCAATTTAAGTAAATAAAATATGATCGGAATGAGATC
>JANXNM010000654.1 GCA_025354065.1 Synechococcales cyanobacterium 340R_concoct_173_sub
GATTCACGAGCCAGTCACGATAGACTTTTTTCCACCGATCGGGCACGTATTCCGGTGAGTTATTTTCGTCGAGGTCGGCTAAGGTTTTGGCGGCTAGGGGTTTAGTGTTGACAAACCATTGGGTCGAAAGCAACGGTTCAACGGGCACGCCGCCGCGTTCGCTGTAAGGGATAGTGGTTTTGTAGGGTTCGATTTTGACGAGAAGGCCGAGTTTGTCTAATTCTGCAACCACTTCCTTTCGGGCTTCAAACCGATCGAAGCCTTCAAATATCCCAGCGTTTTCGTTCATGGTGCCGTCTTTGTTCATCACATTAATGAACGGAAGATTCTGACGCTTGCCCATTTCAAAATCATTTGAATCGTGAGCTGGGGTAATTTTGACGCAGCCTGTCCCGAACGTAGCATCGACGTAATCATCGGCAACGATCGGAATTTCTCTATTTTGCAAAGGCAGAATGAGGGTTTTACCAACCATATCTTTGTACCGATCGTCCGTCGGATTCACAGCTACGGCAGTATCACCTAGCATGGTTTCGGGCCGGGTGGTGGCGACTTCGATAAATCCGGTACCGTCGGTAAGGGGATAGCGGAAATGCCAGAGATAACTATCAATTTCGCGGTTATCTACTTCGAGATCGCTGACGGCAGATTGGCTGGCGGGGCACCAGTTGACGAGGTAATTACCGCGATAGATTAAGCCTTCAGAATGGAGCTGAACGAAGGCTTCAAGGACGGATTTTGAGACGTTTTCATCAAGTGTAAAGCGTTCACGAGACCAGTCAGCGGACAGTCCCAAGCGGCGAAGTTGGTCTGTGATGGTGCCACCGGATTCTTTTTTCCATTCCCAGGTACGATCGAGAAATGCTTCGCGGCCTAAGTCTTCGCGGGTTTTCCCTTCGGCTTTGAGTTGTTTTTCGATGATGGTTTGGACGGCGATGCTGGCGTGGTCGGTACCGGGAAGACAAAGGGTATTTTTGCCCAACATTCTTTGATAGCGGACAACAGTATC
>JANXNM010000676.1 GCA_025354065.1 Synechococcales cyanobacterium 340R_concoct_173_sub
TATTCACCCGTCTCACTACGGACGGATTTGCCCCGTTGAAACGCCGGAAGGTCCGAATGCTGGATTGATTGGTTCCCTTGCGACCCATGCCAGCGTAAATTCCTACGGCTTTATCTCCACACCGTTCTACCGAGTTGAAAACGGAATTGTCCGTCGAGATTTGGGTTGGATTAGCATGACAGCCGATGAGGAAGATGACTTTCGGGTTGCGGCTGGAGATATTTCCACCGACGAATCCAATCGAATTACCAGTGATAAGCTCACGGTTCGATATCGTCAAGACTTCACCGTTGCGCTTCCTGAAGATGTCGATTATGTGGCAGTCTCTCCTGTACAGATTATCTCTGTGGCCACCTCACTAATTCCATTCCTTGAGCATGACGATGCCAACCGAGCGCTCATGGGATCAAACATGCAGCGTCAAGCGGTACCACTATTAAGACCTGAACGGCCTTTAGTTGGTACAGGCTTGGAAGCACAAGCGGCTCGTGACAGTGGAATGGTGATTATCAGCCGGACTAACGGTCAAGTGAGTTACGTAGATGCGACTCGTATCCGCATTAAGCCCAGCGATGGTACCCGTGAACACGATTATTTTGTTCAGAAGTATCAACGATCGAACCAAGACACCTGTCTGAACCAAAAACCTATTGTGAAATTGGGTGAAAAAGTTCTAGAAGGCCAAATTTTGGCTGATGGCTCAGCGACTGAAAAGGGTGAACTTGCTTTGGGGCAGAACGTCTTGGTCGCTTACATGCCTTGGGAAGGCTACAACTATGAAGATGCAATTCTCATCAGCGAACGCCTTGTCTCTGATGACGTATACACCTCGATTCACATTGAAAAATTTGAAATTGAAGCGCGTCAAACGAAGCTTGGGCCTGAAGAGATCACCCGAGAAATTCCAAACGTTGGTGAAGACGCTCTGCGTAATCTTGATGAAAATGGAATCATTCGTGTTGGGGCTTGGGTCACATCGGGCGACATCTTGGTCGGTAAAGTAACGCCTAAAGGTGAATCTGATCAGCCGCCAGAAGAAAAACTGTTACGGGCCATCTTTGGAGAAAAAGCCAGAGACGTTCGTGATAATTCACTTCGAGTTCCAAACGGAGAAAAAGGCCGCATCGTTGATGTTCGTCTCTTTACCCGTGAACAAGGTGACGAGCTGCCCCCCGGAGCTAACATGGTCGTGCGGGTTTACGTTGCCCAAAAACGGAAAATCCAAGTGGGTGACAAAATGGCTGGACGGCATGGAAACAAGGGAATTATTTCCCGGATTCTGCCTATCGAAGACATGCCTTACTTGCCTGATGGTACTCCCATGGATATCGTGCTTAATCCACTTGGGGTACCGAGTCGGATGAATGTGGGACAGGTTTACGAATGCTTGCTCGGGTGGGCTGCAGATAACTTGAATGTGCGCTTTAAAATTGTGCCATTTGACGAAATGCACGGAGAGCAAAAGTCCCGCGAAACAGTGCATCACAAGCTTTATATGGCTCGTGAACACCGGATTGACCACACTGGGGAAGGTGAATGGCTCTTTGCTGAAGATAATCCTGGAAAAATTCTGGTTTATGACGGACGAACTGGGGAAGCGTTCGATCGTGCCGTCACGGTCGGAAAGGCTTACATGCTGAAACTCGTTCACTTAGTCGATGACAAGATTCACGCCCGATCGACAGGTCCATACTCCTTAGTTACACAGCAACCCTTGGGTGGTAAAGCACAACAAGGCGGCCAGCGATTTGGAGAAATGGAAGTCTGGGCACTGGAAGCATTTGGGGCCGCTTACATTCTCCAAGAGCTACTAACGGTGAAGTCCGATGATATGCAAGGGCGAAATGAAGCGCTTAATGCGATCGTAAAGGGTAAAGCCATTCCTCGTCCAGGTACACCGGAGTCGTTCAAGGTCTTGATGCGAGAGCTACAGTCCCTCTGTCTAGATGTGGCTGTTCATAAAGTTGAGACTCGTGAGGACGGCAGTAGCCGCGATATTGAAGTAGATCTCATGGCTGATGTGAACTCTAAAAAAGCGCCAGCACGCCCGGTCTATGAATCTATTGCTAGCGGGTCTTCCATGGAAGAAGACTAACGATCGTCGAGAGATTTGGTCGGTAGAACTGTGAGTCTGCCGACCTCCATGCATTTAGAACTTATGCTTTCTCATTCCCCCCTCATTCAGCCCCCATTCAACACCTCAGGAAGTGGAACGCGATGCCAAAAATTGAACAGCGATTTGACTACGTAAAAATTGGTTTAGCCTCTCCCGAACGGATCCGTGAGTGGGGAGAGCGAAGCCTACCCAACGGCCAAGTGGTGGGTGAAGTCACCAAGCCCGAAACCATCAACTACCGTACCCTTAAGCCGGAAATGGATGGACTTTTCTGTGAGCGAATTTTTGGCCCTGCGAAAGATTGGGAATGTCATTGCGGCAAATATAAGCGCGTCCGTCACCGAGGTATTGTGTGCGAACGGTGTGGTGTTGAAGTCACCGAGTCCCGCGTGCGCCGTCACCGTATGGGTTACATCAAGCTAGCGGCTCCTGTTGCTCATGTTTGGTATCTCAAAGGGATTCCAAGTTACATGGCTATTTTACTAGACATGCCATTGCGCGATGTTGAGCAAATCGTCTACTTCAACGCCTATGTGGTGTTGAACGCGGGGAATTCGGAAAATTTGACCTACAAGCAATTACTGACTGAAGATCAGTGGATTGAAGTGGAGGACGAGCTGTATAGCGAAGATTCCAAAATTGAGGGTGTTGAAGTTGGCATCGGAGCCGAAGCCCTTCAGCAGCTATTGTCTGATATTCCTCTTGATGAAGAGGCTGAGCGTCTTCGAGAAGAAATCGCAGTCTCCAAGGGCCAAAAACGTGCAAAATATATCAAACGTTTGCGAGTGATCGACAATTTCATCGCAACGGGTTCTAAACCAAGCTGGATGATTCTAGATCTCATTCCGGTGATCCCACCAGATTTACGTCCGATGGTTCAGCTAGATGGCGGTCGTTTTGCGACTTCTGACTTGAATGACTTGTATCGTCGGGTAATTAATCGAAATAATCGTCTCGCTCGTCTCCAAGAAATCCTCGCGCCTGAAATCATCGTCCGTAACGAAAAACGGATGCTTCAGGAAGCTGTCGATGCTTTGATTGACAATGGTCGTCGAGGTCGAACGGTGGTTGGAGCGAACAATCGTCCGCTTAAATCATTGTCTGACATTATCGAAGGGAAACAAGGACGCTTCCGTCAAAACCTTCTGGGTAAACGGGTTGACTACTCTGGACGGAGTGTCATCGTTGTTGGTCCTAACCTGAAGATTCATCAGTGCGGTTTGCCCAAGGAAATGGCGATCGAACTCTTTCAACCTTTCGTGATTCATCGCTTGATTCGTCAAGGCTTGGTGAATAATATTAAGGCAGCGAAAAAGCTGATTCAGCGCAACGATCCCCAGATTTGGGATGTCTTGGATGAGGTGATCGAAGGACACCCTGTCATGCTGAACCGAGCGCCGACCCTTCACCGTCTGGGAATTCAGGCGTTTGAGCCAATTTTAGTAGATGGTCGAGCCATTCAGCTTCACCCCCTCGTATGTCCAGCGTTTAACGCGGATTTCGACGGAGATCAAATGGCGGTGCATGTTCCGCTTTCCATTGAAGCTCAAGCTGAAGCTCGTCTTCTGATGTTGGCCTCTAATAATATTTTGTCTCCTGCAACGGGTGGGCCGATTATTACGCCATCCCAGGATATGGTCCTTGGCTGCTACTACCTTACGGCAGAGAATCCCAAGGCTACGATCGGGGCGGGTCGTTACTTCGCTGATCTAGACGATGCAATCATGGCTTATGAGCAGAAGTTGGTGGAAATCCATGCCTATGTATGGGTTCGATTTGACGGTGATGTTGAATCTGATTTCCCGGATGAACTCAAGGAAGAGCAGACGACAGATGAAGGTGTAGTGACTCGCCTGTATGACTATCGTCGAACCCGCCACGATCGGGATGGGGTGTTAATTTCGCAATACGTTAAGACGACACCGGGCCGAATTATCTACAACAAAACGGTTATTGATGTCTTAACAGACTACTAATCATCGGTAGGGCTAGTAGCATCGGCTGCTCAGCCTTGTTCTTGAGTCATAAAAAAATGAACATCCAGTATTCCGGTGGGGCACCCATGGCAGAGCAGCAACCTAAGCAAATTTTTCGCAACAAGGTCATTAACAAAAAGCAACTTCAGAATTTAGTCGCTTGGTCATTCCGCACCTATGGAACAGCTCGAACGGCCCAAATGGCGGATGCTGTCAAGGAGATGGGTTTCAAGTATGCAACTAAAGCTGGCGTATCAATTTCGGTGGATGACCTTCAAATTCCGCCGATTAAGAAAGCCTTGCTAGAAGCGGCTGAGGAGACTATTCGAGTGACGGAAGAGAAGTACACACGCGGTGAAATTACCGAAGTGGAACGATTCCAGAAGGTTATTGACACTTGGAATGGTGCCTCTGAAGATCTTAAGGACGAAGTGGTTAAGCACTTTAGATCTAATGATCCCCTGAACTCTGTCTACATGATGGCGTTCTCTGGTGCACGGGGGAATATCTCTCAAGTGCGTCAGCTCGTCGGAATGCGTGGTCTGATGGCCAACCCTCAAGGGGAAATCATTGACTTGCCAATTAAGACAAATTTCCGGGAAGGACTAACCGTAACGGAATACATCATCTCCTCCTATGGTGCCCGTAAAGGATTGGTAGATACGGCATTGCGGACAGCGGATTCTGGGTATCTGACCCGTCGTCTTGTGGATGTTTCCCAGGACATGATTATTCGTGAAATCGACTGTGGCACTACGCGGAACATTCCCGTTCGAGCCATGATGGATGATGATCAAGTCTTGATTCCTGTAAAAGATCGACTCCTGGGGCGTGTCGTTGCTGTGGACATTATTCATCCTGAAACGGGTAAAGTGATTGTTTCTCGAAACGAGGCTGTTTCTGACGCAATGGCTGAACGGGTTGGACTGTCTAAGGTTTCTGAAGTCCTAGTCCGATCGCCTCTTACCTGTGAATCGACCCGATCGGTTTGCCAGCTTTGCTATGGTTGGAGTCTGGCCCATGGTCACTTTGTGGACATCGGCGAAGCCGTCGGGATCATTGCCGCTCAGTCGATTGGTGAACCGGGAACCCAGCTCACCATGCGGACATTCCACACGGGTGGTGTGTTCACGGGTGAAGTTGCTCGTCAAGATAAAGCACCGTTTGCCGGAACCGTTAAATTTGGTAAGAAGCTCAAAGTGCGGACCTTCCGAACCCGCCACGGTGAAGATGTATACACCGTTGAGTCTGCAACCGACGTTAACAATAAAATTACTGTAGACGGACCAGATGGGGATCAAACCTTCACCTTCACGCAAGGTACGACCGTTATGGTTCGGGATGGTCAAAAGGTCAAGAAGGGGCAAATTTTGACCGAAGTTCCACTGTCTGGACGATCGCGCAAGACCACTGAAAAAGCGGCAATGGACGTGTCATCACATTTAGCAGGTGAAGTTAACTTTGCTGATGTGGTCCCAGAAGATAAAAAAGATAGACAAGGCAATACTACTCGCGTTGCGCAACGCGGTGGCTTGATTTGGGTGCTATCGGGTGATGTCTACAACCTTCCGCCTAGTGCTGAACCGACTGTTAAAAACGGTGATGCGGTAGAAGTTGGCAGCATTATTGCTGAAACAAAGCTCACCACTGAAAATGGTGGGATGGTCCGGCTTCCAGAAGGCAGCGAAGGTAAAGGCGGGCGTGAGATTCAAATCATCACCTCTTCTGTGTTGTTGGATGAAGCGCAGGTACGCAAAATTGAGACCCACCAAGGTGGAGACCAATATCGGATGGAACTTACCAACGGTCAGGTCTACTCGCTTAAGGCGGCTCCAGGAAGCCAAGTGGCAGCAGGCCAAATTGTTGCTGAGCTGATTGACGATCGGTATCGGACTAAAACTGGGGGAATCATCAAGTTCTCGGGTCTTGAAGTTGGCAAACGTGGCAAGGCAAAACAAGGCTACGAAATTCTCAAAGGTGGGACCATTCTTTGGGTTCCGGAAGAATCTCATGAAGTCAATAAGGATATTTCTTTGTTGATGGTTGAGGACGGTCAATTCGTGGAAGCGGGTACCGAAGTCGTTAAGGAAGTCTTCTGTCAAAGCAGCGGAATTGTTGAAGTGACCCAAAAGAACGACATCTTGAGAGAGATTGTTGTTAAACCAGGTGATTTACACATGGTCGATAGCTTGGATGGCCTTGTCACTCGTGAAGCGACCCTTGTTAGCCCTGGCCAAGAGATTATGCCGGGACTTATAGCGACCGAGTTGCGCTATGTCGAATTCGTGGAAACCCCCGAAGGGCCAGCGATGCTTCTGCGTCCTGTTGAGGAATTTGAAGTTCCAGATGAGCCACCCGCACCCAAGCAATCCGTGTCCGGTCCAGGATCGGGTCGTGGCATCCGTTTACGATCGATTCAGCGAACAGCATTCAAAGATGGGGAACGAGTCCGATCGATCGAAGGTATTGATCTAATCCGGACCCAACTCGTTTTGGATGTAGACCAAGAGGGGAATCAAATTGCCGCAGACATCGAACTATTGGATGATGAAACATTGGGCGATGATTTGATGCGCCTTCAATTGGTGATTCTAGAATCACTAGTTGTCCGTCGTGATATTGCTGCTGATACGACTCAAGGCCCAACCAATACTCGCATCTTGGTCCAAGATGGTGATCAAATCGATCCAGGTTCCGTTGTTGCGCGCATTGAAACGCTCTGTAAGGAAACTGGAGTTGTTCAGGGGATCCGAGAAGATGGAGAAGCAATTCGCCGAATTCTGGTGGTGCGGGAATCCGATACCGTGACGATCGAAACTAAAGGCCGCAAGGTTGAAGTGGATGAGTTGGTGGTAGCGGATGACGACATTACCGAATCTGGTCAAGTTATCTTGGTGTCTGGGGATCAGGTGAAAATGCGATCGGCACGTCCGTATCGTGTGTCGCCCGGTGCCGTTTTGCACATTGATAACGGCGATCTCGTCCAACGGGGTGACAATCTCGTACTTCTGATTTTTGAACGGGCGAAAACTGGAGATATCATCCAAGGTTTGCCTCGGATTGAAGAACTTCTTGAAGCCCGTAAGCCTAAAGAACCCGGCGTTTTGGCTCGTCAAGATGGCGTAGCGCAGGTGGTCTATGGGGATGATGAATCCGTGGAAATCAAAGTGGTCGATAATGACGGCTTGATTACGGAATATCCGATCGGACCTGGTCAACAATCCATTGTGATTGACGGCGATCGTGTCACAGCGGGCGATCGGTTGACCGACGGTCCGGCCAACCCCCACGAACTTCTTGAAACGTTGTTCATGGCGAAAGTTGAGCGACTCGGTGTTTACGAAGCTGCTTTGGCAAGTTTGCAGGTGGTTCAGTCTCTGTTGGTGAATGAAGTCCAGGGGGTTTATCAATCTCAAGGCATTACCATTTCTGACAAACACATCGAAGTGGTCGTCCGTCAAATGACTTCTAAGGTGCGGGTAGACGACGGTGGTGACACCACAATGCTTCCGGGTGAACTTGTTGAAATGTATCAAATTGAGCAGGTTAACGAAGCGATGTCCATCACGGGCGGCGCTCCAGCTAAGTATACTCCTGTCTTATTGGGTATCACCAAAGCGTCTCTGAATACCGACAGCTTTATCTCTGCCGCATCATTCCAAGAGACCACTCGTGTCTTGACCGAGGCGGCGATCGAAGGAAAATCTGATTGGCTCCGTGGCCTCAAGGAAAACGTTATTATTGGTCGCTTGATTCCAGCCGGGACAGGCTTCAATGCTTACGAGGATCAAGGGACTCCAGAGGTTGATTTAACCTTCGATGTGCTGGATGATGACCTGATGGAAATGTCTGAAATTGTTGACGATCGGACGGCACGGGCTTACGGTCTAGACAGCTTTGAAGATCGCCCAACCTTTAGCTTTGAAAGCTTTGGCGCGCCAGTAGTTGGCGAGGAACTAACTTCTGGATTCTCTCCTGTTGTGGATGATGACGAGTTAATTGATGACACCTCTTCCCTCGTATTAGACGAAGATGATCTGTAATGATTCACTCAGAGATTGATTAAGAGGTTCGATTTAAGGCGGACTCAATCGTACCGGACTAGATTCCGGATTTAAAGGAGGGCAATGTCCCTCCTTTTTTATTGGTTTTCCTCCAGAAGTCCGAAGTGGTCTTTCCCTAAAAACCGCCTTAGACTATTGAGAGTAAGCTATTTCACAAAATCTTCATGAGTTCTTGGACCGATCGCTTTAATTCCTTAACTGGCAAACACCGTATTGTTGTGGCCCGGTTATTTATTGCCTTGATAGGTGCAGAATCGACCACACTCTTAGGCGTTTTAAATCGGGCGGCCCAAGATGCGATCGAATCTGATGGAGACTTGGCAATCATGGGTGAATCCTTGGTTGAAATCTGTGAAAGCTTGCTTCAACGCGAAACCAATTGGTCCTCTGCTCATAACGAAGGGGACGTTTTCTGGTCTGAAGAAGAGGCTAGCGACTATTTGAATGAATTATTTACAGATGCCACCCGCCGCTATCTGAGCGAGACGGATCAGTCTTCGGATGATCCCCATCAATCGCTCACCCTTCCCATGACCCCCAACGTCGTGGTGATGTTGACATTAGCTCTAGAAGGTGAAGCCCCCGACCTGGAAGCCGATCTGTCGAACGTTGAAGCGCTGCGCCGTGGATTAACTCAAATCTGTACTATTCAGGCTCAGCGACGGTTACGGGCGATTCAAGTCAATTTTTCCCCTGATCAAATGGGTTATGTACTAACGGACGATCACCTGATACAGCAATTTCCCGAACTTATTCCGTTGTAGAACTTATTCCGTTGTAGAAATTTCTTTCCCTGTGCTCTATTGATTTCCCCCATGGATGGTGTTTTCATGTTATCCAAATGTTCTCTTTTCCTATTGTTCTCCTTTGCCCTCACGGCCTGTGCTTCATCTGAACCTGCGATCGGTCCCGATACCAATTCGCCCGCAGAGGTTCGGTCTGGCGACCAAAAAAAAGTTGATGCTCCGATCGCATCTCAGTCCCCGATCCCCGATGGTGAATATCCAGTTCAACAAGCAAGCTTCGATGACTCAGACGGTGAATATTCCTTGATGCTCTTGGATGCTCCTAGTGCAAGTTTTAAAACGCGCAAACTCCAAATGGCCCGTCTGACTGATGAACAAATTAAAGACGGTAAAAAACCCTATCTTAAAGTTGAAAATCAACAGCCGTCGCTTTATTTAACTGAGGATTTCAAGATCCAATATGTTCATAATGTCTCTGAAGAACGAGTGAACCCCACCACCGGACGCAACGAAACCGCCGTCGTGCGTCAAGAATCAAACTTTTGGTCGCCCTTTGCTGGATCTCTGGCGGGTGGTTTAGCTGGTCAGGCGATCGGCAGTATGCTATTCCGGCCCCAATACTATGTGCCACCTCAGTTTCAGTCTGGTGGAGGACCCATGTCTGGCTATGGTGGCTATGGCCGAACCTACGGTGATGCCGTCAATACATATCAACAACGTTATCAACAGCCCCCCGTCGTCGAACGGAACCGCACAGCATTTCGCACCAATGGCCAAATCCGATCGGGTGCGACTGGACGCGATTCAGTTAAGTCTCCTCAAGATATGACCGGGCGCGATCGTTCAACTGGATCCGGTTTTGGGTCAAGTGATTTGAAAAACGGGACAACCACACCCTCTCAGACCCAATCCAAACCTCGGTCCGGTAGCTTTGGCAGTGGTCGGAGTTCCAGGTCATCCGGCTTCGGCAGTGGTCGTCGTCGCTAGTTGGGGATTAATCTAATTTTCTATCTTTTGAGTGAAATTCAATCGTGATTGAAGTCGAAGTGCATCAACAACTCCGGGCCTTACTGCGGCAACAGACCGATCCCCACTGGAGTCATTATTTAACAATGGCCCGTCTAGTGGCTCGGGCCTTGCGTTTGGGTCGAAGTGCCTTAATTCAGACGGGGACAGAATCGGGATCCGGTGCGCCCTACCGATTGAGCTATTTGATGCCCTTATTAGTATGGGATGCCCCGGCGATTGTTGTTGCTTCCGAATCCGTACAGCAATGGTTAGTGCAAGTTGAATTGCCTCGCCTCCAACAGTGGCTGGATGTGTCGAAGTCTGTGCAGATTATTACCCCTAACTCAACACCTGTCGAATTCTCTGGCCTTTCCTTTGTTACGCCGCAACTATGGTTACAGGACCAGCTCAAATCTCAAAAAATTCTTCCAGCGGGCATATTAACCCTGATTGACGGCGTAGACGATCTTGATTGTTGGGTGCAAGAAGTCTTGAGTTTAAAAATTTATGGACACGACTGGGATCAGTTGATGTTGTCTCATCCAGGCTTTCGAGAAACGATTCGAGATCTTCGGATTCGCCTCACTCATAGTCTTTTCCAACATCCCGTCAATCCTTATAATTGCCATGTTTTAGAGGATGACGATCGTTTCCCAATTTACGAAATGCTATCCCAGCTTCAGCCACATTCACCCCTCACCGAATCTTGGGTTGAATTGCTGAATCATCTGACACCCCGCCCGCAAATTGCGACTAATCGAGAGTCCAATCCAGACTCCTTGTCCGCTCATACCCATGATCCCGGATTGTTGTCGGCTCAAGTCGATCGTCAATCCGGCACCTTCACCCTTCAGCACAGCCCCATTCGCCTTGCGTCCCTCCTAAGACCAATTTGGCAACAGCAACCGACTGTCTTAATTGGCAGCGCCTTGGATCTCGATGCCAGCGCTGATACCTATCGCCAAACCCACGGTCTCGACGACTTAACCTGTATAAAATTCTCTCCCCCGCGTCATGAATCCTGCGTTCAGCTTTATCAGCCCGATCGCATTCCCATGCCCAACACGCCCCAGTTTCAGCCAGCGCTCCTAGCCGAACTTAGAAAAATTCTCTCGCGATCGCACATTGCAGCGGGTTTAGTTGTTATTTTGGTTGGCGACACTCCATTGCGGACTCAAGTCGGCGCAACCCTCGCGGCTGAATGGGGATCACGAGTCCAAGTCGATCGAATCCCTAAAGCCTCAAACGGCATCTTGGTTGCAGGTTGGGATGAATGGAGTCAGTTTCAACAAGCTGGGATCGTGGGCGTGCCCCGCTGTATTGTAATTGCAACCCTACCCATGCCGTCGTTGGAGAATCCGCTAGTGGCAGCCCGTGTGAAAGATTACAAACAACTGCGTCAGGATTGGTTTCGATTGTATTTACTCCCGACCGCGCTGATGGCACTTCAACGGGCTGTGTTTCCAGTCCGATCGGCTCGTGGTTTGGTGGCGCTTTTAGACAGCCGAGTTATTCATCGAATCTATGGCACCCAGGTACTCGCCGCACTCAGTCCCTATGCCCGGTTAAATTATCTGGATGATCGCTGGAATGAAAATTGGGACGACAGCGGAGACGATCGGTAATGTCCTCTCAATCCCGCTATGATTAATCGTAGTTTGTATGACTTACCTGCTCAGATCCGGGACAAGCTAATTAGACTGTTACTATTGAACTCACCCAGATAAACTCACCCAGAGTCTGAAGATGGCAAATTCCGATCGCCCGAATCAAAAAAAATCTCCTCAGCGCCTGAAAGCTGAACGTGCTGAACAAGCCCGTCTTGAAGAGAAAATTCTTCCTTGGACGAGCATCACCCGTCAGCAAGCTAATCAATTTGTTTCCATCACTACCACTGGAGCTTGGGTTAGTATTGGGATACTGGTCGCGTTCTGGGTGACGGTGCGCTTTCTGGGTCCAGCATTTGGCTGGTGGGTTCTGTCGGACTGAGACCATAGTTGAAACATCGGTTTAGACACGGATGATAGCCTTTGTTATTCTTGATACTCATCAATCTTCTGGACGCAACTATCATGGAGAGGCTGTAGATAAGATAACCTCATCAGAATTTAATATTTTTTTAAACTTAAGTTGCTGGATCGAATTTTTGCGGTATATTAAGAAACTTAAATAATTCTTTTAGGATTATTACAAGACGAATGGAGATTTTATAGTGTTCACAAGACTTGCTCAACACCACAGTCAATTTGTGAAGGATCTGGTAATGAACCTTCAAGCCTTGGCTATTGTCCTTGAAAATCAAGGCTACATTGCTTCTTGCTATACCTGTGGCGGCGAAATGAATAGCGCGTCATTCATGGTTAGTTTGGCCGATAGCCATTTGATTCGGTTTTTAGTCTCTGACTACGGGATCACTTGGACTGAGATGAGAGACGATCGTGAGCTCATGAAACTCGAAGGAGCCGAAGCTATTAGCCAACTTCAAGAGCTAGAAAACATTTCTAAATTCCCCAGCCAAGTGCAAGACATGTTGATGGAAAAAACAACTCCTCCTCATCCTGTTAAGCGATCGCCCATGATGGATTTAGAAGCTGAGTTAATCGGATGATCCTGTGATACAGCATCACTTTATTCAAGCAAATCGTATTCGCTTGCACTATGTGACTCAAGGCGAAGGCGATCTGGTAATTTTGCTCCATGGATTTCCAGAATTTTGGTATTCCTGGCGTTATCAAATCCCTGTATTAGCACGTAATTTCAAAGTTGTCGTGCCCGATCTACGTGGTTATAATCAGTCCGATAAGCCTGCCACAGGCTACGACCTAACGACGTTAGCGTCTGATATTAATAGTTTGATTGAAAATCTCGGCTACAAGCGTGCCCACGTCGTCGGTCATGATTTTGGTGGAGCTATCGCTTGGCGATTTGCGCAAAAATTCCCTCACATGTTGAATCGATTAGTGATTCTGAGCGCTCCACATCCCTCACGTTTCGCTGCCAACTTGATTCAAGACTTAAATCAGTTGCGTCGAAGCTGGTACATCTTTGCATTTCAGGTTCCCGGATTGCCTGAGTGGCTAATTCAACAAAACTTAAAGAATTTTGTCCAGACTGTATTCCGAGGATTGGCTGTCCGAAAAGGGTTTTTTACTCGTGAGACCTCTGCAATGTACGAAGCCGCTTTACGGCAGCCCGGTGCAATCACTAGCGCTCTAAATTATTATCGTCAGCTTTTTTCGCCCTTAGTTTGGATGAGTGATATCTGGTTTACGATGTCGTCTGGATCGCCTCAATTAATTACGGCTCCAACATTAGTGTTGTGGGGCGAAGAAGATGGTGTGTTGAGTGGGCGGATTGCTGAGGATCTTCGCCATGCGGTATCCGCATCGTTTGAGCTTAAATTTTTGCCCAATTGTGGTCACTGGATCCAACAAGAAAGTCCCCAAACTGTTAATCGTGAGTTACTCGCATTTTTTGGAATGTCAGAAGAGGAAAATTAAATGACCGAATTAGATCCCGTGATGCTTGAGCAAGTGTCACATATTCGTCATTTTTGCGATCAAATTCCTGATGGGGTGCGAATCGTAGCAGTGACAAAACAGGTTCCTATTCTTGCAATGCGAGCGGCCTATGCGGCTGGACTTCGGAACTTTGGGGAAAACCGAATTCAAGAAACTATCGAAAAACAGCAGAAATTGAAAGATCTAAGCGGTTTGACATGGCATTTTATTGGGCAATTACAAAGTAATAAAGTCCTTAAAGCTGTTCAACATTTCGACTGGATCCAATCTATTGACAGCTTAGCCCTAGCGCAACGAATCGATCGGATTGCCCAGGACCAAGGCAAAATCATTCAAGGCTGTCTGCAAGTCAAGCTTCGACCCGACGACACCAAATCTGGCTGGTTGCCCGAGGACTTGCTCCGATCGCTCCCCCATCTAGCCGTTCTCAGCGCCCTTCAAGTCCAAGGCTTAATGCTCATTCCACCAGTCCAACTCAGCGGTACTGAACTACAAGCCTGCTTTGCTGATGCAGCCCGTCTCGCTGCCGAAATACGCCAGATGTCTATCCCTAGTCTCCAAATGCTTCAGCTTTCTATGGGCATGTCTAACGATTATCAATTTGCACTTCAAACAGGTGCTACAATTATTCGCCCTGGCACCATCCTTTTCGGTCAGAGATGCTATACCTAGCGCCGATCGTCTGAAAAAATAAAAAATAACGCTAGATCCAGTGGATCATTCCAATCAGCTTGTGCTAGATTATGTCCACTACCGATTAAGCAGATTACTGAGCGTTAATTAAATGCTTTCTAATTAGTTTGATTGATCAATCTCTATGTTTCTGGCTTCACAACGCGTTTTTAACGGGAGTAGAACTCATTGATCAATCATTTTATTGAATGGTTAATGGCTAGGTTAAACGGACTTATGAACCTGATTTTATTGGACAGAATGGTTGATAAATGAGTTAAATCTGACGTATTTGTTACATCAGCCAATACCTTTAGATTTATTCCATTGTTTTGGAGTATTCTTTTAATCTTGATAGATACGACTGTTGGCAAGCGACTTAATCTATTTTGAAGCATGTTATCAGTTGTATTTTAATGGATAAATAGTCGGACTGCAATACAGTTGGATTTTAGTCTTAAGAAAGGTCTGATTTAGTACATAAGTTCCTTAAAAAGATCAGTACTTAATTTCTGTCTTGTTTTATCCCTGTCATCATTGTGCGTCCCATTGATTCAGTCAGATTCTTAGCTTGTTTAGGTTCCTTCAGAGGTTCAACATACTAATTTTTCTAGCTGTTATTTTGTTTCTTAAATACGTTCGATTATTAATGGAGAGTGTGGTTCATGGGTATTTTCAATAAGATTCGGGATTTCGTCGGGTTCAATGAGTCTGTAGACTATGAATACGAGTATGACGAAATGGATGGTCAAGAGTACCAAGATTTGTACCGTGATGAAGCTGTTCCTGTCGCTCAGGAAGATGACAGTCGATCGCGTCGTCGTTTGCGCGATCGTACTTCCTTGATTAATTCTGAAGTTTCCCCCGTTAGCCCTGTGAGCAACGTAATTGGTATGCCTGGAACGTCTAACGGCCTGTCTGAAGTGGTTGTAATTGAGCCTCGTACGTTTGAAGAAATGCCCCAAGTCATCCAAGCTTTGCGCGAACGTAAGTCTGTTGTCTTGAATTTAACCATCATGGATCCAGATCAAGCTCAGCGTGCTGTTGACTTCGTTGCTGGTGGTACTTATGCGATCGATGGCCATCAAGAACGTATTGGTGAAAGTATCTTTTTGTTCACACCAAGTTGTGTGCAAGTCAGTACTCAAGCAGGTGCTGTTAATGAAACAGCTCAACCGATTCGTGCCACTCGTCCCACAGCAACAACTTCACCTTGGACATCTGAACCAATGCGTATGGCGCAGTAATTGCTATTTTGGGGTAGCGGTCTAATGGGTGTTGTAAATCAAGGTTTACTCGACATTCTTTATATTTAAGCCCGCTATCTTTTAGAACATTCAGGAAGAAAATAAGTTTGACTACTAAACTTGGAATTATAGGTGGCGGGATGATGGGTGAAGCGCTCCTCTCTCGCCTTGTTTTTGAGAATATTTTTGATCCCTGTCAAATTCTGATTAGCGATCCTGTTGCAAGTCGGCAGAGTTTTTTAGCCGATCGTTATGGTGTTCAAGTGACGGGTAACAATGTTGATGCTGCTGAAGCTTCAGAGCTTTTATTGCTTGCCATTAAGCCTCAAATTTTCTCTCAAGTGACTCAGCAGATTTTAGGTTCATTAAATCCATCTGCGGTCATCGTTTCCATACTAGCTGGGATTTCTCTGCCCCAATTAGAATCTGCGTTTCCAAGTCATGCGGTCATTCGCGCTATGCCCAATACTCCGGCTCAAGTGGGTGCAGGTGTAACCGCGATCGCACGGGGAACTCAGGTTAGTGATGATCAATTCAACTTAGCTAAAAAAGTTTTGTCGGCGGTTGGTTCAGTTGTCGAAGTGCCGGAATCCATGATGGATGCAGTAACAGGGTTGTCTGGATCCGGACCCGGATATATTGCATTGGTTGTGGAAGCATTGGCCGATGGCGGTGTCGCTTCAGGGTTGCCGAGGGCGATCGCGATGCAACTTGCAATAGATACCGTTTTGGGGACCGCAAAACTTTTAAAAGAGTCCAAACTCCATCCCGGTGAACTTAAAGATCGCGTCACAAGTCCCGGCGGAACGACAATAGCAGGGGTTGCTATGCTGGAACAATGTGGGTTGCGATCGGCATTAATTGAAGCTGTTAAAGCGGCTACTGCCCGATCGAAAGAATTAGGAGCATAGTCTTTGGTCTTGAGTTATTAATTTGATCGGTGGTGTAAATTACGGCGCAAACAAATCTAAGGGCAAGTGTCCAAAGGTTTCATTCACCTCATCATCATAGGATGACTGACAGGAAACAATAACCCCGCGATGATCCCCGTCGTAAGGTTTTGAGTAACAGGCTTCCGTTTTAGAGTTGTATTTGATATAGATGGGCTGACCTGGATCTCTAAAGGTTGGTGTTTTTTCGTAGCCGAATGCAGCCAGATATTGTCGAAGTGCCAGAGAGCCTTCCGCGTAATTTTCAGCGCAAATGCCAATTAATTGATATTCGGATCCATCTAGCACCAATGTGAGGGCTTCATATATCGATTCTCGAGATAATTCAGCAGGTAATTTTTTGACGCTGCTTGCTAAAGTTGATGCGCCCATTGCCGTGTCAATCACCGTGAACTGTTGTAATAGCTCGATCGCAGCTCTGACTTCAGCGGTGGATCCAGAGGTTTTACGATCGCGTCTGAGCTGATATAAATTAACCATGTTAGGGAGAAAAATATTGGTTAGGTGTTCTTTTAGCAAACCATGTCATCAACTGGAGACGCAAATGTATCAAGCACTAGTAAAGCTCAAATTAGACTGCTAGACTTGATCCCAATAAGATTAACAATTACTTAACAATATGGCACGCATCAACACCGAGCAGGCATTCAAGGATGAAGTTTTGCAATCATCAACTCCCGTGTTAGTTCATTTTTGGGCACCTTGGTGCGGATTGTGCCGAATGATTGATCCCATATTGGAGCGAGCACGCGCTGAATTTGGCGATAACTTTAAGTTGGTGGGCGTTAATGCTGATGAAAATCTGAAGTTAGCCAGTAGCTATCGCATCACGAATCTCCCTACAGTGCTGTTATTTCAAGAAGGAAAGCTAGTGCATCGCCTAGAAGACCTTAAACGTAAAGAACAAGTTAGGGATGTCTTGGAGAGGGTGTTGTCGTCAGTGGCGAGATAGATCTGCAAATTAAGATTAGTTTACGGGGCTGGCTTTAATAGCTGTCCCCTTTTTAATGCTTTGGGCTAGGCTTATAAGGAATTAAAACCATTTCGTAGTTTTTGAGTGGCGATCGGCATGGATGCAATATATGAGTATGCCTGGATGATTCCGGTGTTGCCGCTGATGGGGGCAATGCTAGTAGGTCTGGGATTAATTTCCTTCAATAAAGATACGAACCGTTTGCGAGGCATTGCATCCGGCTTTTTAGTGTCATTGATTGGCACGGCCATGGTGTTGTCCTTCGGGATTCTCGCCAGCCAGCTTGGGGGTCATGCTCCCTACGTAAGAATGTTCGAGTGGGCTTCTGCGGGAGATTTTACGCTTCAGATGGGCTACATAGTGGATCCGCTGACATCAATGATGTTGGTAGTGGTGACGACGGTGGCGCTGTTGGTGATGATCTACACCGATGGTTATATGGCGCACGATGCTAGCTATGTGCGGTTTTATGCCTATCTGAGTTTATTTAGCTCTTCAATGTTGGGCCTTGTCATCAGTCCAAATCTCGTGCAGGTGTACGTGTTTTGGGAGTTGGTGGGGATGTGTTCCTACCTGCTGATTGGCTTTTGGTACGATCGCAAGGCTGCCGCAGATGCTTGTCAGAAAGCCTTCGTGACCAACCGAGTGGGTGACTTTGGGTTATTGCTGGGTATTTTGGGGCTGTTTTGGGCAACGCGAAGCTTTGATTTTGCCATCATGGGCGATCGACTTCATGCCATGGTTGAAAATGGAACACTAAGTGGTTCTATTGCGGCCTTATTTGCAATTCTGGTATTTTTAGGCCCAGTCGCAAAATCGGCCCAGTTCCCGCTTCATGTGTGGCTCCCGGATGCGATGGAAGGGCCAACCCCGATTTCAGCCTTGATCCATGCAGCAACGATGGTGGCAGCGGGTGTGTTTTTGATTGCTCGCATGTTCCCGGTGTTTAGTCAGATTCCGATGGTGATGGATACGATCGCCTGGACGGGTGCAATCACGGCATTCATTGGCGCAACTACGGCTATCACCCAGAATGATATTAAGAAAGGCTTGGCCTATTCCACCATGTCTCAGTTGGGCTACATGGTCCTGGCGATGGGTGTTGGGGCTTACAGTGCAGGCTTGTTTCACCTAGTGACTCACGCATTCTTCAAGGCGATGTTGTTCTTGGGATCTGGGTCTGTGATTCATGGGATGGAAGAAGCAGTGGGCCATAATCCGGCTTACGCTCAAGATATGCGCTTGATGGGTGGCTTGCGGAAGTTAATGCCGATTACTGCAACGACCTTTTTGATCGGAACCTTGGCGATTTGTGGAATTCCACCGTTTGCTGGGTTTTGGTCGAAGGACGAGATTCTGCACCGTGCTTACGAAGCGAATCCAAATCTTTGGTTTATTGGCTTCTTGACGGCGGGGATCACTGCGTTCTATATGTTCCGCATGTACTTTCAGACCTTTGAAGGGCAATTGCGGGCGACGGATTCTGGGATTCTCAATATCATCGAAGGTGAACAGCTTCGGAAGATGGGCATTGCGGCAGGTCCGGGCGCTATGAATGCTAAAGAATTAGGCGCAGTGGCAACTCTGTCTCACGATGATCATGACGAGCATCATGGTGATCCTCACGAGTCTCCGTTGACCATGACGTTGCCGTTAATGGTGTTGGCGATTCCCTCAATGTTTATTGGTTTATTGGGTACGCCCTTTGCCAATTATTTTGAAGCCTTTATTCATGCGCCGGGAGAAGTGTTTGTTCAGGAGTCGGTCGATTTGCCAGAGTTTTTGATCATGGGCGGTAGTTCCGTGGGAATTGGTCTCGTGGGTATTTCGATCGCAATCCTGATGTATCTTCAGAAAAAAATGGATCCGTCAGTTTGGGCCGATCGGTTCCCGACTTTGTATGCACTCTCGAAAAACAAATGGTATTTCGATGAAATTTACGATGCGGTGTTTGTCCGTCCGTCTCGTGGCCTAGCGCGTCAAGTGTTAGAAGTGGATTACAAAGTTGTGGATGGTGTGGTGAATCTAACCGGATTCTTAACGTTGCTCACGGGCGAAGGTCTGAAGTACATCGAAAACGGTCGAGCGCAGTTTTATGCCTTGATTATATTTGGTGCCGTCATTGTATTTGTGATTGCTTCTGGATTTGCTTAAGCTAGTTTGATTAAAAAGCCGATCGTTCTTTGTTTAGGGTGATCGGCTTTTTATTGAGAACAATGAATCTGTATAGTAAAATTGTCTTAATGTGCAAGTAGCCTAAAATTTTGGAGAGTTTATGATTAAGTTATACGGTGGGGTTTTCAGTCGAGCGGCGATCGTTAAATGGTATTTAGAAGAGTTGCAAATTCCCTATGAATTTGTTTCGGTTGATTTGCAATCTGGCATCAATCTTCAGTCAGATTATTTAGCCATTCACCCATTTGGAAAAGTGCCTGCGATCGCCGATGGAGATTTTATATTGTGGGAATCGGGGGCAATATTGATCTACCTTGCCCAGAAATACGACCGAATGCTTGATACTGCTGAGAAACAAGCGATCGTTAACCAGTGGATTTTATTTGGAAATTCTACTTTGGGTGATGGACTCTTTTCTCCCCAAAACAATACCAAAGAAACACCTCGATTATTGGGCAAGTTAGACAGCATTTTTGCCTCGCAATCTTATTTGACAGGCGATCGGTTGACGGCAGCAGACGTTGCAGTCGGTGCTGTTCTCAACTACGTGATCATGATGATTAAAGACTTTGACTACAGCCCCTATCCAAATGTTTCAGCTTATATTCAACGTCTACGCGATCGGCCCGCGTTCCAAGCATCCATGACATTGAAATAAACGATCGCTGCTTAGAACGAAACTTAGATGAGGTTTGGGTTGATTTCCTCAGGAAGGCTTACTTCAACGGCTTTTGGTTAAAAACAGATTTTCGATCGGGCTATAATTATAAGAAACAGCAACTGTCGATTATGGAAATTCTTCATGACGACTCAACAGGTTGAAGCGCGACTTACGGCTTTAGAAGAAGAACTATTACAGATGAAAGTACTATTACAGCAGAACCTTCTCTTAAAATCACCTCAATCTCAATCTAATCAGCCTTGGTGGGAAAAAATTTCAGGTACTTTTCCGGATGATGATGCCTTCGACCGCGCAGAACAAATAGGTCGAGAATGGCGAAGTTCCTACGCCGATCGCTTTGAAAATTCTTAGTTATGCATATTTTAGATACCGATCACTCGATCTTACTATAGCGAGAAAGTGCTGCGGGGCTACGTCTTTTGCTTCGACTATAGACGAGTGGTATTGACTTTGTGGCGACTGTCATTAGCTATGAAGAACAAACCCGTGGATGGATGGGTAACTTAGCGAAAGCAAAGAATTTTGATGAACAAGTTGCAGCTTATCAACGCTTACAACAACATGCCCTTAATTATTGCCAGATTCCATTGGTTCCATTTGATCACGCTGCTTCGGATGCATACCAGAAATTAAGAAAACAATATCCTCGTTTAGGAACAATGGATCTGAAAATTGCTGCGATTGCGCTGATCCTAAATGCGACTGTACTGACTCGAAATAAGAGTGATTTTGGCCAAGTGTCTGAACTTTCGATCGAAGATTGGTCTACGGAAGGCTAAAAGAAAGTTGCTAGTGAATTGACGATCGAATTCTCTCCCACTGCTCAATTCGATCGTATCCATTCTCCCTGAGATGATACAGCGCAAAAATATCATCTCCCCATAGCCAAATTTCCGACACTCTGAGGATCTGATAGCGTTCTAATTTGGCTGCACTTCCACTGCTGAAAATCACTTCGATCGATAAATCTGGAATATCTTTGGTTTTGCCAAAACTATAGGATTCATCCGCTTGGACAAAAGCCGCTTCCTCCTTCACCTAAGCCATCGAACCCGTCGGCTCAAATTCCCGATCGCGTTCAATTAAAAAAGAACAGGCCGATCGAGTTCAGAACGCGCAAGAACTGCCATCGTCACTTGCTCTGGTTCTTGGTGTTTTGAATCAATACTTCTGATTCCATTATGCCAGCTACAACTTCCTGTAAATCCTCGATCGTAAACTCAAATGCTTAATAAAGATGACAATCGGGCGATCGGAGCCGTTTCAAATGCTCAAGGCGACAGTTGAAAAAGTGATAATCCAACTTACAGTAATCATGAACTTTGGCATGAGTCAAAGCAATTGCCCAAGACCAAATATGAGACACTTGAGTAAATGCTCTTAAACTCTCCAATTCCCAAGCCTCCAATGGAGACACCGCCTGATAGCCTGTCAAGAATGCCGATCGGACCTGAATACTAACGCCGCCCCGTATGGCCACTTGAAAGAACTTCGCCACCTCAAACGCGCGCCAACCATAGCCGCACTGATCAAAATCAAACATCATTAACCGATCGTCCCGCGTAAAATGCACATTCCCACTGTGGGGATCGCCCCAACACATGACCCAATAGGGAAAGTCAGTCGGATATTTCGCCAATTCTGTCATTAAGTGATCAGCCGTATGAATCAAATTAGAGCGGTCATACTGATGGTCCGACATAAATGGCAGGATAGTTTGCATTGATTGCGAAAGTAAAAAATCTAACGTTAAATCAGGCCGAGAAAACTGACTCTCAAATTTTGGTGTAACTTGATGTAACTGCGCAACCGTTTTCCCCAAGGTATAGCTTTGCGCGGGGTTCAAATCACCGATCGCAATACAGCCTGGTGCATAAATAAACAAAGCAGCATAGCGATTGCCTTCTGGAGCCTGAATCGAAATCCATAACTCGCCATCCTTTGTCTTTAACGGATAAGCGACTGGAATCTGAGTCTGGTGCAAAAACTCTAGTAACTCCAACTCAAAGGCAACTTCACACTCCGATCGCCAATGGGCATGGGATACCCGCAATACATACTGCGCCGTCTGGGTCTCCACCAAATACACATCACTTAGTCCCCGTCGCCAAAACTGACAGCTCAAAATGGTCCCAATCTTATATTGAGAAAGTAACTGCTGAGTTAACGCGCCGCAGGAAAGCGTCGAATAAGTGACAGGGAACAGCATTGATGTCATTTACCGATCATCAGTTAAAACAGAGCATCAAACTGTATCCAATATGACAACAACTAAATAATTTCTGACAAGAAGTAATTTGTCTAGCTATTCAGACTTCAAACCTTTTGCAATTCGTCCTAGATCCACTTTTTCATCGATCGATACCCGTGACGGCGACCCGCTGATAATGCCTTCAAAATTTCGGAAAGAATCTTTAATTTCGGGTCCATTGCTGCTGATGATGTATTCACGAATTCCTTTGTCATGGGCCGAACCACGCATTTTAAACACATTCAACGCCCGTGACATTTCACCTCGAATTTCGACGTAATGCAACATCAAAATGGTGTCTGTAATGGTGGAAATGTGGGAATCAGTGATGGAGTGAGATCCCATGAATTGATCTGTTGTATTCGTGAAGAAACCTGTAATTTCTTCTTGTTTTGCAAAGCCTGTGACCCCAATGACAAACTGGCGGAAGGAATTATTACTAACCCCTCGCGCTAAGGCTGACAGCGAATCTATTGCAATGCGGGTCGGCTGGAATTCTGCAATTTCTGACTTAATCATTTGCAAATGATCTTCTAAACCAGCAGACTCTGGATAAGCGCAAATAATCTTCAAGAGTCCCCGCCGTTCAAAGTCCTCAAAATCAGTCCCCCAAGAGCTGGCGTTTCGGGAAAGCTGGGCGCGAGATTCTTCATAAGCAAACAGAATCGCCCGTTCACCTTGCATACAACCCTGTTGAATGAACTTACTAACCAATAAAGTTTTTCCAGTTCCCGTGGCTCCTGTCGCCAGAATAATAGAGTCTTTGAAAAAGCCGCCGCCACACATCGCATCTAGCTTCTCAACACCAGACGATATGCGAACATTGGAGGATTTCTGGGTCAGGCGCATGGCTCCCAACGGGAAGATATTCATGCCGCAGGTAGTGATGGTGAATGGATATTCGCCCTTCATGTGGGTGGTGCCGCGTAATTTTAGAATTTCAATAGTGCGACGCCGACGTTCACCTTCTAGCACGTTCCGTACAATGACGACATTATCAGCGACAAATTCTTCAACGCCAAACCGAGCGACTTGGCCGTATTCTTCAATGCGCTCTGTGGTGATGATGGTAGTAACGCCGAGGTGCTTCAGCCGTGAGACTAATCTTAAAATTTCACGACGTACTAGCGAGGCGGAGTCGTATTGCTGAAATAGGGCGGTGACGGAATCTATTGACACCCGCTTAGCTTTGTATTTTCGGATTGCATACTGAATCCGCTCGATTAAGGCTGAAAAATCAAAATTGCCGACGACTTCTTGGCCTTCAGGGTCCGGGGATGCGTCCAAAATGAATAACTTGCCTTCATCAATTAGCTTCTGCAAATCCCAGCCAAAACTAACTGCATTTTTAATAATGTCGCTGGCGGTCTCTTCAAAGGTGACAAATACGCCCGAATCATCAAAATGCTCAATGCCATTGTACAAAAATTGCATGGCGAGAAGAGTTTTCCCTGTCCCGGACGTGCCGCTAACGAGACTAGTTCGGCCAATGGGGAACCCACCACGGCTAATGTCGTCGAAGCCCTCGATCATCGTCCTGATTTTTTGGACTCCTAATGATTCAAGGTTTTTCTTCGGTTCGGATTGAGAAATCAGTTCCATAAAACTTGTAGTTTTTTTCGCTAAATTATATTGGTTATGGCTACAGCACTATATTCTGCAAACCTTACCACTGTATTAATGCTAGGGCAGGTCTAGACATAGATTCTTCTGGTTTGATGGCGTTTTATCTCATTTATTAACGTTTCGCGATCGGTCTGCTGCTTATTGCTCATCCCAAGCTTTATTTTGGTCATCTTGAAGTTCTTCATAAAGCAAGTCCAATCCAATTAGAACTCGTTCACGATCGCTTAGGTCGCCAATAATTCGTCGCACAGGTGGGGGCAATATTTTGGCGAGGGTGGGAGTAGCCAGAATTTTATCTTCTTCCGCTAGCTGAGGATTTTTCAGGACATCGATTACTTTGAGGGCGTAGACTCCTTGAAATTCCTGTTCCAAAATTTCGTTTAAAGTCTTGAGGGCGTGGAGTGAATTGGGAGTGTTTCCGGCCACGTAGAGCTTGAGAACGTAAACTTTTCGAGTATTTTGCATGGAAGCTCTCTAGAGGGAGGCGGGATGGATGGATTCCTTGGGAATCGATCGACGGTACATCTCACAGAGGTGCGCTAGGGTGTCGATGAGAGTCAAGCGATAATCTAAGACAATGTCTTCATTACGGCCTTCTAATTTTAGCTGCTTCACAAACTCATCCATCACGTCCATGTGTATCTCTACTACCTGGGACACGGGTAGGTCCGCAAAGAAGGCCATGTCGATGTAAAAATCAATCTTCTGATTAATATCCCCGTCCGCATTGAAATATCCCAATACAATACCGCGATACTCGGCTTTGAGTTCTGCCAAAATCTCTAATTGTTCGTCTGGGGGAAGGTTCCGCAGATAGGCTTTGGAGTTGCGCTTGTAGTAGACCCCGAGATAGCCAAGGCGTTCCTTTAGTTTTTCCGAGAGTCGCTGTTGTTGGCTGATCAAAGAGGCTGCTGGGGCATTTTTTGTTTTAGCATTGTCCGGTAGATACCCACCCATTTCTGCCCCTAGCTCATCCGTCAGGTCGGTCTCGGCTAAAATTCCGGCTGGGGAGAGGTGGAGAAAGGCTTCGATCGCTTCATTGAGCGCCATGGGCACGGTGTCGAGCCGATCGAGGGTCAGACGAATTTCAGCTTCGTGGCATAAAATTTTGGGTACTTTCGGGGCTTTGTCTTGAAGAATGACGGTAGGCAATAAGGTGACATTTTCACTGAGCCACCTGACGAGACCGCTTAGGGCCGGACTTTCCTGAAGCAAGAGGCAATCAATTTGTTGAGCGCTTTTCTCTAAAATCCTTAGGAGTTCGGACTGAGACTGAGGTTGAATCAGCGTGTAACTTGCTCTAGGCAAAAAATCGGTTAAATGGTCCCAGTATGATCGCCCTGCCAAAAAACAGCACACCGATAGTTTAGCGTCGGGGCTAGAGGCTGCAAAAACGGGATCAGTAAGATCAGTCACTATAAAATTAACTTTCTTTTAATATCTGTATTTAACATCTTAAGTCTGAAGTGATCATAACGGTTTTTGAAATAGAGATGAAACATCGAGATAATGATTCTCTTCATGTTTTATTCGATTTCCATCTAATTTTTTGGCTACAACCATCCGTTTCTTGGTCCCTGCGCGCTATGAACCCTATTTTTTCCTCTGGTGACTGGGCAGAGTCAACTCTGGTGCGGTTGCTGGAGCCTTTGCCTTTGCCGTCGCTCCTATTGTGTAGAGATTTGCCCGATCGCAGTTATCCCAACCCTGCTTGGTCTAAGTTTGTGGGTGGATTTGTGGAGGCATTTGTGGTGGGGAGTTTAGAGCGTTTGCTTGGGGTGGGCGCTGTTTTTCCTGAGACCTGCATTCAGACCTGGCAGACGAAACGGGGAGATTCACGCCAGATTCAAGTGACTTGGCAACCGATCGCGGCAAATATTTCCTTATGGATGGTGTGGCTAGAAGATGTGACGGAAGAGTCTTTGTTGTCGAAACCTAATCTGAATAGTTTGGATCCAGGGGGAGTGCTTCCGTTGCTCAATCATCCGTCGTCCCAAATTCCGAAGCGTGAGATTGCGATCGATGCGGAGATGTTACAAGTCAATCGATTAAAGGATGAGTTTTTAGCCTGTGTTAGCCACGAATTACGATCGCCCTTAACGGCTTTGTTAGGATTGTCGAAGCTGCTGCAAGACCCAATGATGGGGGAGTTGAGCGATCGGCAGCGGCGCTATGCCCAATTAATCCATCGCAGTGGCAAACAGCTCATTAGCATTGTCAACGATATTCTCGACTTTACCCGCATGGAAACCGGGCATCTAGATCTGCATCCCAAGTCGGTGGAGCTAGCCCAGATTTGCCGCAAAGCTCTTGACCAAGTTCAGCATGATTCTCCCGATGCGATGCCCGATGCTTCTGAACAGCCTTGGCCTAGCTTTACCATGACCATAGAACCGGGACTGGAGTCATTGGTGGCGGATCCGACCCGCCTTCAGCAAATGTTACGTCATTTGATTTCCAATGCACTGAAATTTACGACAAGTGAGGGAAGGGCTGGATTACGGGTGAGTCGTTGGGAGGGTTGGGTAGCGTTTACGGTGTGGGATACAGGGATTGGAATTCCGGCGGATAAGCAACATTTGATTTTTCAGAAATTTCAGCAGCTCGAAAATCCCATGACTCGTCAGTTTGAGGGGACAGGGCTGGGGTTGGTGTTGACGCAGCGGTTGGCGAGGCTCCATGGCGGTGATGTGACGTTTACATCCCGTCCGGGGAAAGGCAGTGAGTTTACGTTACTATTGCCCCCCACTCCCCCGATCGCAGCGCTTGAATCTATTCGTAATCTAGAGTCTCCCACGCCAATTCACCCGAATCGGATGGTGTTGGTGGTGGAGTCGAGTTTGAGAAATCTAGAAGACCTAACGGAGCAACTCACGGAACTAGATTATCGAGTCGCGATCGCCCGGTCTGGAACAGAAGCCCTAGAAAAAGCTCGTAAACTCCAGCCCTGTGCGATTTTGATTAATCCATTTTTACCCATGCTATCGGGTTGGGATGTGTTGACGCTGTTGAAGTCAGATAGCGCTACTCGGCATATTCCGTTGGTGGTGACGGCGACCCGATCGGAACAACAGCGGGCTTATGGAGCCTCTGCGGACGGATTTTTGCAAATTCCGATTTCGCCCCGATCGTTGATGTTGATGTTGGAGCGCGTCACCACTATTCCTGAAACCCAGCCCTCGGAAGCACGCCCCTCCTCTCGTACCCTGCTGTGCCTATATCTTCAAGAACTCCAACCCGAAGATTACTCTATGGAAATGGCCAGCGAACAGAGTCCAACTCCCATTTTGCAAGCCCATCATTACCGCGTGATTGAGGCTTACGATGCAGAGCAAGCCGAAATGTTGGCACGGGTCTGGAAACCGAATGCGGTGATTTTGGTAGGTGCGCAGTCTCGGCCTTCTATGGTGCTCAATCAAATCATGCAGCAAACCTATCTGGCTTCGTTGCCGATCGTCACCCTCGATCCAGCACTTTCTCAAGCCGCCCAGCAGGTTTCTGGGTTAGCGGTGTTTCCCTGTCCGCAATTTGCCCAAGTGCCGACAGCGGTGTTGCAGACGGTGAATGTGGCGATCGGATTTGGGGGGCGGCCATCGGTGTTGATGGTGGACAGTGCCCAGTGGTCGGAGGTTGAAACGTCTAAGTCATCAGAGTGGCTTCAAGCGTTGATGCAGTATCTTCAGACGGCAGGATTGCGGGGACGACTTGTGGGTGAGCAACGAGAGATGGTTAACCGATTGCGATCGCAGGGGGTTGATTTGCTGTTGGTCTATTGGCAAGATGGCACCTCTGAGATGGCGCTTCAGGAGGGTTTGGCTGCTTTGACAGATTTAGAAACTCCGCCCGCCGTGTTGATTTTAGACTATCGATCGGCAGGCCATCTGGACCCGGTAACGTTGCCTTATTCGGTGATTCAGCAGCCTAAAGATATGACAATAGTGTTGCAAAAGATTCAGCAATGTCTGGGGGTTTAAAGAAATAAAAACGCTGATATTTTCGTTGATAGAATTTTGACAGCTAGAGTTCTGACTGTATTCGATGGTCCAATCTCTCTATGAGGCAATAAGCAAATGAATTGGCAAACAAAACTACAGAATACGATCGACGAATTTACCCAAGATATGGAAGCGCTTGTGGACGAAATTTCTAGGAATGCAATGGGTGCGCTCGATCGGTTGGTGGAATTGTCTAATGATTTTGGGGACGATGTGACTAATACGATTCGTCATGAGTTTGAAACGCCATCGCCTCTTATCATGCCCCTTGTCATCCCTATTACGAATTTTCTCGATCGCGATTTAGAAGAATTGCTTAACTCATTGCTACACCCGTTTATCGATTTGTCTATGGAGGATTTTAATTCTCCCAACTCGTCCATGTCCATCCATCCACTTTGTGAAAATTGCGAAAACTATCACGGGCAAAGTTATGGCGGTACTCCATTGGTTTGCGGAATGCATCCCTATGGCCCAGATCTAGCTCAGACGGAATGTGGCGATCGGTCTATTAAGCCGACTGAACTTAAGGCAGAAGACCGATCGAGCTTCCCGCCAGATTGGTGGAATTCTTAGGCTTGCGTTGGGGGTGTTGCAATTCGATCGGTCGCTTCCAAGATATCTAGTAGCTTTTCGCCATCGCTTCTCATAGGTTGATGGCTTCCTGTAGAACGAGTGCGGATACTTTGTTTTA